>JAUHYY010000079.1 GCA_030426295.1 bacterium | reverse complement strand
TTCTGCAGGTGAGGACGTAGATATTATTCTTGAGCCAGATAGTGATGGAGTTGTTGTAATAGATGGCGCGTATGCTACCCCCTATGATTCTGTCGTTGGCCCTGGTGCGATTTCGCTTAACAAGCGAGTTACTACGATTCAAACAACTGGTGTAGATGCCTTTACACTTGCGGATGGTCTTTATGATGGACAAACTATAGATATTGCTTGTACTAGTTATGTAGGGAATGGTACTTTGACTCCTGATAGTACGATTGGATTTACAAATGTGACTTTTACAGGTGCAGGCCAGTCAGTATCACTATTTTGGTTTGAAGGTTCAGGATGGGCTGTAGTAGATACTTATGGTGCTACAGTAACTTAGTGTTAAATTTTTGCCCTAGCTCTATTTGAAGAGCTAGGGCTTTTTTATTGTTAAATATATTATGATTTTGTAGAATTAAAGCCATTTAACAATCTTTATGTATAGCGTAGCAATTTGCGGGGCAACTGGTGCAGTTGGTATCGAAGTTATTAGATGTTTGAAAGAGCTTAAGTTTCCTTTAGATAAGTTAACTTTATATGCTTCTGCTAGATCGGCTGGTAAAGAGATTGAAGGTTATATTGTTGAAGAATTTCATGCTGAAGCTGCTGGTAAACATGATTTTGTTTTCTTGTGTGTGAGTGGTGATTTCAGTAGAGAGTACGCACAACAAATTGTTGATGGTGGAGCTGTTGTTATAGATAATTCTTCTGCATTTAGGTATGAAGAGAATGTTCCACTTGTTGTGCCTGAGATTAATGCTGACTCGATTGGAGATTCTAAGTTGATTGCTAATCCTAATTGTACGACTGCAATCTTGGCTGTTGCGCTTTATCCTATTTATAAAGAGTTTGGACTTAAGAAGGTGATTGTTTCGACTTATCAAGCTACTAGTGGTGCTGGGCAACCTGCTATGGATGAACTTAAAGAACAAACTCAGGTTGTGCTTGATGGGGGAGAGGCTTCGTGTGAGAATTTTGCTTATCCGATCCCGTTTAACTTAATCCCTCAGATAGATGCTTTCCAAGAAAATGGATATACGAAAGAAGAGATGAAAGTGACTTGGGAGACAAGAAAAATTTTTGGTGATAGTGATTTGAAGTTGTCTTGTACTGCAGTAAGGATTCCGACTTTTAGAGCTCATAGTGAGGCTGTAACTGTTGAGACAGAAAAGGAAGTTGATATCGACAGAGTGCGTGGTTTGATCGATGCAGCGCCTGGTGTTGTGTTGGTTGATGATCCGACTAATCAAAAGTATCCGATGCCTTTGAATGCTACAGGTAAGTTTGATGTAGAGGCTGGTCGATTTAGAAAGAATGAAGTATTTGATGAATACGGATTGGATTTCTTTGTTTGTGGAGATCAGCTGCTTAAAGGTGCTGCACTTAATGCTGTACAGATTGCAAAAGCTTTAGTTTAAAGTATAATACTATACATATTTTTGATTTATTGTAGCTAAGTATTTATATTTAATAATTTTTCTCTATTATTAGTTTGAATATCTATTTACGAAAATTTATGAAGAAAAATAAAAATGTTCTTATTTTTGCTTTGGTTCTAGCTGTTAGTATCCCCCTTAATGTTTTTGCTGGTACAACACTGGGTACAAATTTGATAGTAGGGGATGGAACACCAGATGTGACTCAGGATGGTGAAGATGCTTATATCGAAGGAACTCTTGAAGTAGACGGGTCTGTTACATTGGGTGATGGTTTTGTATTTACTGCTGCTGCTGATATTGTTAACTATTGGAATTTTAATGGTGCTGAAGATGAAGAGAGTTTAATAGTTGCAGCTACTGGGACAAGTGATGATATCGGAATAATTATTCGAACAAAAGGAAGCGATTCAGACTTTAAACTAGAGATTGCTGATGATCAGTCTTATTTAGATGTTAGCCCGGGAGAGTTAAAAGTTACTAATTTTGATGAATCAGGTGAGCAAGAGTTTCAGTATTCTGCTGGTGATTCAGAGATTAACTTAAAGCATGAAGCAGCTGATACTTCTGGTTTTAGTTTTATTCGTGAAATAGTAACTGAAACTCCTGATGATGATGATGTTCTGTTTACAGAAGTCTATAAAGGTAAAGATGATGGTGATAATGATGCAGTTTATGCTCAAGGTGTTTATACGATCACTGATGTAACAGACGCTACTGAGGATGCTTTAGTTGAGTTAAAAGTTGTTACAGGTGGTACAGAAGACACAACATATTTCTCTTACGGTAATGCAGGTATTAGTTTCTTTGGCGAAACTCCTGTACCACAGCAAGATAGTAGTTTAAGTGATGCATCCTTTGTACAAAATGCAGGAACTGCCTTCAACAGCGCATCAACATTTGATGGTTATACTGTTGGAGACATTGTAGATGCTTTACAAGCTTATGGTTTGCTGCAGTAATAGACTATAGTTCTAAGGTCTTAATTCGCTCTGCAGCTTTCTGAACTTGATCAAGTGTAGGAACAAGTGCGAATCTTACGAAGTTTGCTCCTGGGTTGATTTTTTGACCTCTATATTCACATTCATCTGAGATTAGTTCGCCTGGTGTAACCACTACTCCTATTGATGGATCTAGAAGTTTCTTTGCGAAGCTTAATGATGTTTCATTTTCTGGTACTTGCTGCCAAATGTAGAAGGTTCCTTCTGTTGTGTTTGGCGGGAGTCCGATTGAAGTGAGAGCTTCTTGCATGATTCCTAGACGCTCTGCGTATTCAGCTCTGGCTTGTTCTACGTGAGATTCGTCTGATAGCGCAACGATAGCTGCTTCTTGAACGAAGTTTGGAGTACCTGAGTCGATGTTTGTTTTTAGTTTTCTGAATGTTGCTATGATTTCTGGATCACCACATGCAAATCCGATTCTGTATCCAGTCATTCTTGATCTCTTTGATAGAGAGTTGAATACGATTACCCCTTTTTTACCAACGCTTAGCGCTGAGATAGGTGGTTCGTCTGAGAAGTAGATTTCTGAGTATGGTTCATCTGAAGCCATGATGATGTTGTGCTTTTGGCAGAACTCATACACTTTTTCGTACATTTCTTTAGTAGCGTTTTTACCTGATGGACTGTTTGGATAACATACCCACATGATTTTTGCTTTTTGAGCAATTTCTTCTGGGATTTCATCTAAATCTGGGAAGAAATCATTTTCTGGTAGAAGAGGGTAGAAATAAGGGACTCCTTCTGCGAAACGAGTACCTTGTTTATAAGGTGGGTAACCAGGACTTGGGCAAAGCACGTAGTCTCCTGGGTTAATTATTGCTTCTGGAAAGTTGAAGATCGCTTCTTTTGATCCGATGTGAGAAGTAACTTCTGTTTCTGGATCTAGTTCTATTTGGAATCTTGATTGCATCCAGTTTGCACATTTTTCTCTGAATGATTTCATCCCAATATAAGATGGGTATCCAGAAGTTGCATGTTTGTCAGCTGCAGGGGTTAGTGCTTTTCTGATGAATTCTGGTGTTGGGTCTAGTGGGTCACCTACGCCAAAGTCGATTACATCTACTCCTTCGTCTTTAAGTTGGGCAACTAGGTTGTTAACTTCTGCGAATGCGTAAGGTGCTAGGTTTTTGATTTTGTCTGAGATATGCATGTTGGTAGTTAGTGATTGGTTATTAGTTTTTTATTGTTATTGAAGATTTTTCGATAGTTTCGGCTGGTCCGGTCATTAGGATTTCACCGTCTTCTGTTTCGTCTATCCAAAGTGGACCGCCTGGTAAGTCTATTTGAGTTTTACCGTTTGTGAGGCCTGCTTTTTTAGCTGTTACGTATGTTGCGCAAGCCCCTGTTCCACATGAGAGGGTTAGGCCAGCGCCTCTTTCCCAGACTCGCATTTTAAAGTGATTGTCTGAGATTTTTTCTACGATTTCGAAATTTGTTTTCTCTGGGTATTCAGGATCAACTTCTACTTTTGGTCCGATTGTTTCTAGATCGAATTCATCTACATTGTCTACGAAAGTCACTGTGTGTGGGTTGCCCATTGAGATTTTTTGCATGTGCATTCCTTGTACTTCGCATTTGCCTAGGTCTTTTGGTTGGCCCATGTTAACTGTGTATAGGTTTTTTGAATGAGTGATTTTTTTGATTCCAACAGGAGAGTCGATGTTGATTTGTGGTTTGTCTTGAATTTCTCGTCTGTAGAAATCAGCGAGGCATCGGATTCCGTTACCGCACATTTCACCGAATGATCCGTCACCGTTGTAGTAGCGCATGTAGCAGTCTGCTTTATCTGAAGGTTCCATTAGGATTAATCCATCGGTTTTTAGAGTCTTACAGATATAGGCAACTTGCTCATTTGTAAGTTCTATTTCACCTGACATGTTGTTGATCATTGTCATGGTGTTTTGGCTCCCGTGCATTTTTTCGTAGTTGAGGATCATAGTCCGTAAGGTTTGATTAAGTCTTCTAGTTTTTGTCTTTCACG
>JAUHYY010000078.1 GCA_030426295.1 bacterium | reverse complement strand
GAACAAGCGGCTGACTTCGTCGAGGACGATCGCGAGCTCGTCGCCGCCGTCGCTTATCGCAAGTATCAGAAGAATCTCCGTTCCTCGGGAGGCGTCGACTTCGACGACTTGCTGTTGCTGACCGAAAAGCTCCTCAATGAGTTTCCCGAGATTCTCGCCAAGCATCAGCAGCGTTTTTCTCACGTGCAGATTGATGAGTACCAGGACACGAACGGAATCCAATTTCGCATCATCGATGCTCTCGTCCGCGAACACGAGAACCTGTGCGTGGTGGGTGATGATGACCAGTCTATTTTTAGGTTTCAAGGAGCTTCACTTGAAAATATTTTGCTTTTTAAGAAAAAATACCCTGATTGCACTTCAGTAGTACTTAAAGAGAATTACAGAAGCTCACAACTGATCCTCGATGCTGCTAATAGCTTGATTGTTAATAATGCTCAGCGTGTTGAGACTGATAAGCATTTGAGTGCTAATGCTGGGTATGACAATTTGCCTGTTGAAAAGTATGAGTTTAAGAATTGTGAGCAGGAGAATTACTTTTTGGTGAAAAAGATTGAGGCTTTGGTTGAACAGGGCGTTAGTTTAGAAGAGATTGCAATCATTATGCGTGATAATAAGGATAGAGATGATGTCATTGATTTCTTTGTTAAAGCTGGCATTCCGTATCATGTGTATGGAGGTGGTAATATTTTAGATGATGTTTGGATTAAAAAGATCGTTTCTTTGCTTAAGGTTGTTAATGACCCCATGGATGATTTAAGTATTTTTGATGTGCTGACGCTGGATTGTTTTGCAATACCTCAAGAAGATATATTTAAGCTTGCAAAGATAGCATCTATGAAAAAAAAGTCGTATATAGGTGTTGTTAATGACTCTAAGTTAATAAAGTTTTTTACCAATGATGGTCAGAAGGCTTTAGTAGAATTCTTTAATTTATTGATGCATTTGCAGCGTTCGCAATCTTCATTAAGCTTCAAGTCTTTTTTTGAGGTCTTGTTAACAGAGACTGGCTATCTGGAATATATTTTAAGTCGACCTGACTATGTTGAAGTTTTGAATAAAGTTAATTCTTTTTTTGATTTCGTTAAAGGTCAGGCTGAGAGTAGAACTCTAACTCTTGATTCTTTTATGCAACGTCTTGAGGTTATGAAGGAACATCGCATTGGTATTCAAGAAAAGGAATGGCTTTCGTCTGCTAAAGCTGTTCAGATCTTAACAGGTCATAAAGCGAAGGGATTGGAGTTTGAGTATGTGTTTATGCCTAAGTGTTATAACGGTAAGTGGGGTAATAAAAGAAATATATCTTTTCTAACATTGCCCGATGAACTTTTAAAGGCTTCGACTACTGATAGTAAAGATGATAATGAAGATGAACGAAGATTGTTTTATACGGCATTAACTAGAGCCAAAAAACAGTTGTTCTTGTCGTATGCTGAAACATATCAAAATAGCTCAGGAAAAATATTTAGCCAGTTTGTAGAAGAAATAGAAGCCGACTACGTATTGGATGAGCAGTTTGATACAGATGATTTAGTTGGAATCGCTAAGCTTCAGTTTAAAGAACCCGATGAGCTTTACTTTGATGAAAATGCATCAGAGTATATAAGGCAGGTAGTTGCTTCTGGATTTAGGATGAGTCCTACAGCTTTGTCTACATATCAGTTATGTAAGCGTAAGTTTTTGTATGAATCTATTTTGCGAATTCCGCGTAAAACTTCATCAGCTTTATATTTAGGTTCTGCTATACATAAGGCTTTAGAGAAGCTGTTTATATATTTTAAAGATAATGATGTTGTGCCTCCCCTGTCTTGGGTTAATTCTGTTTTTGAGAAAGACTTACAACGTTCAGATGTGTCTGAGAGCGAAATAGAGTTCGTTAAAGAAACTGGTTTTGAGCTTTTGAAAGGTTGGTACGAGTACTACAAAGATTCGTTTAAAAAGCCTTTAAATGTTGAGTTCTATTTTGGAAACAAAGATATACGACTTGATGATGTGCCATTGACCGGTAAAGTAGATAAAATGACTGTTGTTGATTCTAAATCTAAAACTCTGAAAGTAATTGATTATAAAAGTGGGTCTCCAAAAAGTAGGAACGACTTAATGGGGCTAACAAAAACAAGTGATGGCAGAATTTATCAGCAGCTTTATTTCTATAAGTTACTATGTGATTTAGATCCAACACTTCAGTATTTAGCAGTCGAAGGTGAAGTTGATTTTATAAAGCCGAATCCTAGAGGTAAATATAAGAAAGAAGTTTTTCAGTTCGAAGAAGAAGAGCTAGCTAAGTTGAAAGATTTAATTAAAGCTACTTATGATCAGATGTTGAGTTTAGATTTTTCAAAAACAGATGATCTTTATGAATGTTCTAAATGTGAGTTTAGGGATGTGTGCAAGAGATAGTTGACATATCTAGGTTAGCTGCGCTAGCATAGCTTCTTGTAATATCTATATATGAAAAATCTAGTATTAGCAGTTGATGATGATAGATTCATGACGACGGCGTTCGACCGTATGGCAAAGAAGCGTAGTGGTATTAATTTGGTGACATGCTCAACAGTGCATGAAGCTCGAGAAGTTATGGCTGCGAGAGTTTCTGAAATTTTAGTTTTAGTTACTGATGGTAATATTAAGGGAAGTCAGATAGATGATCCTGATTACGTGCATGGTGAAGAAGGTAGAATAATGGTTAAATACGGATTAGAACTTGATATTCCAAATATTGTGGTATTTTCTGATGGTTACAAGTACAGAGATTTAGAAAGTGTTGATCCTAGAATAAAAGTTATTGATAAACCGAATATAGGAGCTGTTTGGGGTATTATCGCTACTGCTTTAGATCAGGTTTAATTTTGTTAGGTACTTGAGCCTTTGGTGCTACGAATTTCTCTATTTTAACTTGTTGGTTTTCCCGATCCATCATTAGTTGTTTGAGTTGGGTAGGCGTTGGTGTCTCAAGTCTCATTTTGCTCTTTTTTAGTTCTACTTCTTGCTTTATTTCTTCGTTTAAGTTGTCGGCTTTTTGTAGAACATTTACTCCCATTTGGGTGAGTACAAGTTCGTAAGCATTCCTAAAGTTTATGTGGTGATCGAATTCAGCGATAAGATTGACTATGCCGTCTCTGTCTTGTGGTGAAAGTTGTTCTGCAAACTCGTAGTTTGAAACTTTTTTGAGGCTAGCAAGAACTGGACCTATTGCTTCTGGTGATATTACGTAGTAAGCATAGCCTTTTTCGTAGAAATAAGTTTGCTTAAGTTCACCTATTGCATGTGTAGGAACTACGAAGAATATAGTTGGGTAGATGTTTTGGTTTCCTGAAACTTTGTTGGTTGTAGATTTTACTTGAGTGTTTATATAGGTTTGTAAGTTGTCTGCTTTTGAAACTTTCGCATCAAAAATTACATATTGATCTAGGAACTCGATCATAAAGTCTGGTTTAAGTGTTCCTGAGAATCCGTCTGGAAGATTATTATTTGTGAAAGTAGTGAATCCGTATTCTGGCAACTTGCATAGATCGCTTAGAGTATTTATTACATTTACTTCATGATCTGCCCAAATACGATCTCTTTGTTTTTCTTGTTCAAGAAGTCTTGCTTCGTCTTCACGTCTTACTCTTATTCTTTCGTCTTCTAATGCTTTCTCTGCTTGTTCGAGCTTGTTGATTTTCTTGTCGAACTCAGCTTGTTTACGAGCTTCTTCTTCTTCGTGTTTGTTGACTTTTTTGGTTAGTTCTTGATTTTTTTCGTGTAGAGAATTGTTTTTCTCTTTTATTTCAGTCATCTGAGCGAAAATGTTTCGACCCTTCTCTTTTAGCTCGATGTTTTCTTGTTTAATAGACTTTACTTCTCCTAGTTCTTGATCTTTTTGGCTGATTTCTATTTTCAGTTTTTGGTTTTCTTCTCTTAATCCGGCTATGTTGCCTTGATTTCTTAATGTGTGGATGATGAATCCGAGCCCGGCGAGAATTGCTAGACTTAATACTGCTGTTAGCGTGTTCATTTTTGTTTGGTTATTTGTTTATAGTATAGCTGAGCTTTAATATAAGTTTAAGTTTTTCTTGTGTTGAATCCGTCTTTACTTATAAGGCCCTTTTCTTTAGACTCCTTAGGCAATTTTAAGAAATACATATGTCAGTTTCGCTAAAAGATTTAGCAGAAAAATTAAATAGCTCAGTTGAAGAGCTAACAACAAAACTACAAGAACTAGATTTCAGTTATGATGAGGAGAATTTAGAAGTTGAAGATGATTTAGCTGAATTACTTGAAGATGAATTAGGTCAAAAAACTGGCGCTGATGCTGCAGTAGCTGCTGTAGAGATGCAACTTGAGAGAGAAATTGTAAAAAAACAAAGAAAGAAAATGGCTGGTAAACATGAGTCGAAAGCCAAAGAAAAGAATGTACAAATTAAAGTAGATAAGCTTGAAATTGGTGAAGTAATCTCGGTTAAAGAGCTTGCTGAGAAAACTGGTGTAAACGCTGCAAAGATTATTGGTGAGCTTATGAAGAGTGGTATTATTGCTAATATAAATCAGCAATTGGATTTTGATACAGCATTGTTAGTAGCTGGTGAGTTTGGTATCGATTTAAAGAAAACAAAAACAGAAAGTT
>JAUHYY010000077.1 GCA_030426295.1 bacterium | reverse complement strand
AATTATTTATATAGTCAGCCAACGCCTCTTTATGAGATCTTAGGAGATCTGTTTTACTATTAATCAATATAGATGATCCAGGTCGTTTAGCCAACCTTTTAAACTCAGAAGAGGGGACAGGATTAACCTCAATCTCTACATCAGCTATTTCAAATATTTCTTGAGCAAATTCATACCAAGAAACAGCATCCTCATTAGGCAAATGATAAATACCATAATCTGATGATTCTGTAAACCCATGGAGAGCTAAAGCTATATCTTTCGTATAAGTAGGCTTACCAAACTGATCATTTACAACAGTTAAAACCAGGACCAAACAGCCAAGACATCCTTATCACGAAATACTTACTACAATTCTCAGCAACAGCAACTTCACCAGCCATCTTAGACTGACCATAAACATTAATAGGATCATACGAAGCATCTTCACTATACCCATCAGCATTTTCACCATCAAAAACATAGTCACTACTAAATTGAACCAGAGTACAATTATGAGCCTCACACAATTTAGCCAACATTTCAGGAACCTTCTCATTATGTAGAAAAACCTCCTCATGATTTTCAGGCTTCTCAGCATCATCAACAGCGTTATACCCCGTACAATTAATTACGAAATCAAAACTATTATCACTAAAGTAAGACTCAAGAGATGCAAAATCAGTAACGTCCAATTCGCTTCTAGAAGGAGACTCCAAGTCATACTTCTCAAACTCAGCTTTAACTGCTCGTCCAAGCAGCCCAGTCGAACCTAGAAGTAGGACCTTAAGCATAGTAATCTTTAAGTTCTTGAATCACATCATCCCTTGAAACAGATCTTGAATCTTCTTCTGAACGTTCTTTCCATTCAACAGCACCTTCATCAAGGTTTCGTTGCGACACTACAAGTCTAACTGGTACCCCGATCAAATCCGCATCACTAAACTTAGATCCTGGTCTTTCATTTCTATCATCATATAAAACTTCAAACCCTTCATTCAAAAGCTCATCATAAAGCTTGTCAGCCTCAGCAATCACAGAGTCATCTTTGCCAACTGAAACAATCTGAACTTGATAAGGAGCAACACTCTTAGGCCAAACAATACCATTCTCATCATTAAATTGCTCAACAACAGCAGCTAGCACTCTAGTAATACCTATACCATAACACCCCATTTCTATCGGCTTTTGCTTACCATCACTATCAACAAAGTTAGCACCCATAGGATCAGAGTAAACTGTACCAAGCTTAAACACATGTCCAAGCTCTACAGCTTTCCTAGCTTTCAATAGATTTTGAGACACAGGGGAGATATCACCTTCCTTAACTTCTCTAACATCGACAAACTCAGGAGTAGGGAAGTCTCTTTCGAAATTCACATTTATATTATGAAAATTTGTTTTATTCGCACCAGCTTCAAAATTCACTCTATCTTTACATGTTAAATCAGCTAGTACCCTAACACCTTCAGGAAGACCTACAGGCCCAGCATAACCAACTTCAGCACCTGTAACCTCTTTAACTTTTTCTGCTGAAGCTAATCCTAAATCATCACAACCTAAATGGTTTTTTAGCTTAATTTCGTTAATATCATAATCACCTCTAATCATAACTGCTACGATCTCACCATCAGCATCAAAAAGCATAGTCTTAGTAGTACTCTCAACGGGAACCCCTAACTGTTTAGACAAAGCTTCAACTCCAACAATTCCTTTACCTTCAACAGCTTCCATAGGCTTCATTTCAGAATCTTGCTCGAAAGTTTGAAATTTAGATTCCGCTTTTTCAACATTAGCGCTATATCCACCTTCATCATCGAGCAATATCACATCTTCCCCAACTTCAGAAAGCATCATGAATTCCTCAGATCCAGAACCACCTATAGTTCCACTATCAGCACTTACAACATGAATCGGTAGCCCAATCCTATCAAAAATTGCATGATACGCTTCACTCATTTTCTTAAAGCTCTCGTCAAGACCAGCTTCATCTTTATCAAAGCTATATGCATCTTGCATCAAGAACTCTCGAGTACGAAGCAAACCACCAGTAGCCCTGATTTCATCTCTGTATTTCCATTGATTTTGATTAACAATTACAGGTAAGTCCTTATAGGAATTAATAAAGTTACGTCCCAAATCAGTGACTGTTTCTTCATGAGTAGGGGCAAGGACGTGTTCAGAACCTCTTTGAGAAGTACATTTCATTAAAACATCAATTTTATCATACCGACCAGTTTCCTGCCAAAGAGATGCAGGATGAACAAAAGGCATCAAAAGATGCTGAACTCCTTTTTTAGAAAGCTCTTCTTTAATAATTCTATCAAGTTTATCAAGCACTCTATACCCTAAAGGCAAAAAATCATAAGTTCCTGCTGCAATCTGAAAAATAAATCCACCTCTAATCAATAGTTCGTGACTCTTACAACTCACGTCACGTGGTGTTTCTTTCTGTGTCTTACCAAATAATTGACCGTATCTCATAGTTTTTTGTTATTCTACTCTATTAGCTTGTGCGAGTGAGTTCTCCCACCACTCTTGGTTGTCTTTGTACCACTCAAATGTTAATTCAATTCCTTCTTCAAATGTTACATCTGGAGTCCATCCGAGTTCAGCTTCGATTTTAGATGCATCCATAGCATATCTTCGATCGTGTGCTTTTCTATCTTCTACATAAGTGATCAAATCTTCATCTTTCCCACAGGCTCTTAGGATATGTTTAGTAATCTCTAAATTAGTCTTTTCATTGTGTCCTCCGATATTATAGAAACTACCTGGTTTTGCCTTCTCAAGCATTATATCAATAGCTTTACAATGATCTGCTACATATAGCCAATCTCTTACATTTAAACCATCACCATAAACAGGCAATGCCTTATCTTGCGAAGCTAGTCTATAAAAATAAGGAATCAACTTTTCAGGGTATTGGTATGGTCCATAGTTATTACTGCATCTACTGATTGTCACGTTATAACCATATGTTTCATAGTAAGAAAGAACTAAAAGATCAGCAGCAGCTTTACTTGCAGCATAAGGGCAATTTGGTGCTATAGGAGTATCTTCTCTAAAGTAATTTGTAGTATCTGAACCAAGATCACCATAAACTTCATCTGTTGATATCTGGTGATACCTCTCAACACCATTATCTTTACAGGCAAGCAGCAAGTTATGTGTACCAATTACATTTGTAACCACAAAAATATGAGGCTCAACAATAGACTTATCAACATGTGTTTCTGCAGCAAAATTCACCACACAATCAAAGTTACCATTAGCGATTAAGTCTTCAATAAAATCTTGATCAGCGATGTCACCTTTAATAAAGTTGAATCTATCATGGACCTCAAGATCAGAAATATTATCTCGATTACCAGCAAAGTTTGACCCGATAAAACCTGCACCACCTGTAATTAATATATTTTTATACATTTTTTAAAAATTCATTAAAGTCTTCAATATAATCATTTCTTTCAGGATTATAGTTGGTTGAACTCAATGCCACAAGGACTCCATCTTCAGAAAAATTATCAAATTCGTGCCAAACATACGTACCAACGTAGATAGCATCTGTATTCGCATCCATTTCTATCTCAATCCAATCGTTACCATCATGCAAACGAGCCGTACAAGTACCAGAAGCTAAATAGAAAAACTCTTCTTCACATAAATGACAATGACCGCCACGTTTAGTTGAATTATTATGAACTGTATAAGTACGCTTAACATCAAAACTAAAATAATCTTTTAGTTCAATCGGTGTTAAACTACCTCGTTCATCGGTAAAAGTTTTAAGCTCAAACAATTTATAAACTCCTTTACTCACAATATACGATTATCAATTATCTAAACTTATTCTAACGTCTTCTCTCTTTCTTCGATAGTGTAAGCTTCTATTACATCACCTTCTTGTAAAACAAGACCTCCAATACCTTTAAACTTAATACCACATTCGTTATCAGCATTAACTTCCTCAACAACCTTATCAACTTTTTGCAAAGATAATAAAAGACCTTCACCAATCTCTTCACCGCCACGAGTAACTCTTAGCTTAGAATCTTTTCTAATAAAACCATTAGTTACCTTAAGTCCGACGATCATCTCTTTCTTCTTCGTGAAGAAAATTTGTCTTACATCAGCTTTACCTTGTTCTACAGTAACAATCTCAGGGGTCAAAAGCCCACTTAAGATATTCTTTGTTTCATTTATAAGCTCATAAATAATCTTATAAAGCTTAACAGTTGTACCAGTTCTCTCGGCAGAAGTTTCTACCTGGGCAGGCAGATCAACATGGAAACCAAAAATAATAGCTCCAGCTGCTGAGGCCATCATTACATCAGATTCTGTAACAGCACCGACTCCACTATGTATAATTTTAACCATTACTTCTTCATGCGTAATTTCATCAAGCGACTTCTGAATCGCTTCAATCGAACCTTCAGTATCTGCCTTAACGATGACTTTCAATACTTGAAGCTCGCCACTTCTAATCTTAGCAACAATATCTTGCATTGATCCTCGTCTTCTAAATTCTTCAGACTTTCTAATAGCAGCAATTTCTACAGCTCTATCCCTCGCAGCTTTTTCATCACCATAAACTTGTAGAATATCACCTGTTTGAGGTGTCTTAGATAGACCGGCAATTTGAACAGGGAAGCT
>JAUHYY010000076.1 GCA_030426295.1 bacterium | reverse complement strand
TGCTCCTTCTGTGAAATCTTTATCGATATGTTCAAAGAAGGAGCATCTTACAGAAGTCTTCTAAACTCTGTAGCAGTTTCTACTTCAATCGCACTTCAATACGGTGTACCACTAGAAAAATTCGTAGAGAAGTTCACATTCACAAGATTCGAACCATCTGGAATGACAGACCATCCAAACGTAAGAACTTGTACATCAATCCTAGATTTCATCTTCAGAGTACTTGGAATGGAATACTTAGGAAGAACAGATTTCGTTCATGTTCCACCAACAGAAACAAAGAAATCTCTTGCTGAAGAAAAGAAAGTAGTTGAAAAAGTAGGAGACACAAAACTAGCTTCAAAAATTTCAGAAGCAATAACTAAGGAACAAACAATTTCACAAGAAAAAATAAGCGTAGAAGGAACAGACGCAGTAGGGGAATACCTTAAATCAATGATGGGTGATGCACCTGCCTGCACAGAATGCGGACACGTAACAGTAAGAAACGGAGCCTGCTACAAATGTCTTAACTGTGGTAACTCACTAGGATGCAGTTAGGCATATACAAACACTACAAAGAAAAGCTGTATCAAGTAATTGGTACAGCTTTTCATACAGAAACACGAGAAACCCTAGTGCTATATAAACCACTATACGAAGTTGATGATCTTCCAGAACTAGGCAAACACCCTATATTCGCAAGACCCAAAACAATGTTTCAAGAAAACGTTATAGTTGAGAATCAGACTCAGCCAAGATTTGAGCTTCTTGACGGAGATAATAAACAGGAACATTGGCGGCCATTTTTTCAAGTGTAACTAGTTTTGATGTGGCTCACTAACAATTGAGCCTGGGTTACTTAAACGGTTTTGTATCATTATATAGTTATCAACTGTCTTATTAACTCTTTCTACTTCTGCAGTAATTTCTTGATAATCTCTCTTCTTAATAATACGAGGCATAGTAGACCCCTCTGCACTTAATAATATTAAGAATTTCTCATCAAGATTATCCAAAGATTGAATTAAATCGTTTACTCCATCAACTAAACCCTGATTCTCACCACATAAACCCAATAAATACTGAACATTAGCTCTTGCCTGAATAATGCTATTTCGAAGCATCTTCTTGTCTAACTCGCTTACAGGTGCATCAAGATCAACTTGATTAGCTTCAACCTTTTTAGCTTGCCGCTGTTTATACAAAGCCCTCGACACATAAGCAGCAACTCCAGTAGCTATCATAGAAACTGCTACAAGTATGCTCAAATCAGTAACATGCTCCACGCATAAATCCTGCGGCATCTCTTCTTCACACACACCTAGTCGATAATCAATAACCATATATATAATTAAGTTAAGGCCTCACACTACCCAAACAACACCTCTTTGTCTATACATTTTAGAATATTAGTGTAAAATAAATACTCAAAACTGATTCAAAATGACTGAGACAAAAACTAAACCAAAATGGCTTAAAATAAGGCCCCCAAAGAACCCTGAACAATACGATCAGATTCGAAAGGACCTTAAAAAGCTCGGACTGGCAACAGTATGCCAAGAAGCTCATTGCCCAAATATGGGAGAATGTTGGAGCGGTGGTACTGCAACTTTCATGATCATGGGTGACACTTGCACACGTGCTTGTAGATTTTGCTCTGTTAAAACAGGTATGCCTGAAGATCTAGACCCACTCGAACCATCTAAAATCGGCTTTGCTGTAAAAAAGATGGGTCTTGATTACGTAGTTATTACAACAGTAAACCGAGATGAACTAGAAGATTACGGAGCAAACCACTTTGCTGAAGTAATTAGAACGGTAAGAAAAATGAATCCAGATACCTTAATCGAAGTACTAATTCAAGATTTCAGAGGTCGTGAAGATCTGATCGACATAATTATTGATGCTAAACCAGAAGTTATCGCACATAATGTTGAGACTGTACCAAGACTACAAAGAAAAATAAGAGATATTAGAGCAAACTACGAACAGTCAAAAGAAGTGCTTAGATACATAAAAGAGAAAGCTCCAGAGATTTATACAAAATCAGCACTTATGGTAGGACTTGGTGAAACAGATCAAGAAGTAGTTGATACTCTAGAAGACTTAAACAAAGTTGGCGTACAAATGATGACTATAGGACAATACCTAAGACCATCTCAAAAACACCTCAAAGTAGAAGATTATATTCCACCAGAGAGGTTTGAATGGTATAAAGATAAAGGTAAAGAAATTGGATACCTGTACGTTGCAGCTGGACCATTCGTTAGAAGCTCATACAAAGCAGGTGAACTATTTATAAAAAACGTAATTAATGCAAATCGACAAAAGTAAATTCCCGATAATATACGGCCACGACCCAAGAAAAGGTGAAATGTTTCAAGTAGTAAACGAAGAAGGAGAAATCGTAAATCCTGATTTCATGCCAGATCTTACTGACGAACAACTATTTGAAATATACACTTGGCTAATTCGCATGAGGATCTCAGACGAAAAAGCAAACAACCTACAAAGACAAGGTCGAATGGGTACCTATCCTTCAATATACGGTCAAGAAGCCTGCCAAATTGGAGCAGTATGGCCTCAAGAAAAAAGTGATTGGCTTGTTCCAACATTTAGAGAAAATGGAATGATGTGGATGAAAGGAGTACCTCTTGAGCAAACTTACCTTTATTGGATTGGTAACGAAAAAGGGTCAGAATTTGCAGAAGACTTAAATATGCTTCCTGTTGCAATACCGGTTGGATCACACACAATCCATGCAGCTGGTATTGGGTGGGCTGAAAGAATTAAAGGCGGCAACAATGTTGCTGTATGTTCTTTTTCAGACGGAGCAACAAGTGAAGGAGACTTCCATGCAGCTATGAATTTTGCAGGAGTATTTAAAACGAAATGCGTATTCTTCTGCCAAAATAACCAATATGCAATCTCGACACACAGAAACATTCAAACTGCATCAGATACAATTGCAGAAAAAGCGTTCGGGTACGGATTACCAGGTGTAATGATAGATGGTAACGACGTCTTTGCAGTCATTGCTACAATGACCGAAGCACTTAAACTTGCTAGAGAATTCAATACAACAACTCTAATCGAAGCAGTTACTTATAGACTTGGTGCCCATACAACATCAGACAATCCAAAGATCTATAGGGAAGATTCAGAAGTAGAAGAGTGGGCAAAGAAAGAACCACTAATAAGACTCGACAAACTACTACGAGCAAAAGGAATCCTTGATGATGAAAAAGCTGCAAAAGTTGAAGAAGATGCTCGTCAAGAAGTAAGCATAGCTGCAAAAAAAGCACTTGAAGCTGAAAATCCAAAAATCACAGATATGTTTGATTATCTATTATCAGAAACTTACCCAGAACTCGAAGAACAAAAACAACAATTAATAGAAGAAACCAATGAGTAGAGAACTTAAAATCGTAGAAGCAATCAACGAAGCCCTCTTTCAAGGAATGGAACGAGACGAACGAGTTATGGTTCTTGGTGAAGACGTAGGTATCGAAGGTGGAGTATTCAGAGTTACATCTGGACTACAAGAAAAGTTTGGAAAAGACAGATGCGTTGACACTCCACTAACAGAAACAGGAATCTTAGGTGCCGCAGTTGGACTCGCAATAAACGGTATGATCCCCGTTTGTGAAATTCAATTCGACGGTTTCATCTGGCCAGGTTTTGACCACATCATAAACCATATAGCAAGATTTAGAACTCGTACCCGTGGGCGAATTACAACACCAGTAATTATTAGAGTACCATTTGGCGGAGGAATCCATGCACTCGAACATCATTCAGAAAGCATGGAAGCTGTATTCAGTCACATTCCTGGGATAAACGTAGTGATTCCTTCAAATCCACACGATGCAAAAGGGCTCTTACTCTCAGCTCTTCAATCACCTGACCCTACAATCTTCTTAGAACCAAAAAAAATCTACCGAGCTATTAAAGAAGATGTCCCAGAAGCTCACTACACCGTAGACACAAAGAAAGCTCAAGTACTAAGAGAAGGTAACGATGTAACAATAATCAGTTACGGCGCAATGATGAGAGAAACAAAACTTGCGCTAACAGAATACTTAAAAACAAACGAACTTGATTTCGAACTTATTGATTTAGTTAGTCTTTCACCAATAGATTACGAAACAGTTATTAAGTCTGCAGAAAAAACAGGTCGTGTACTTATAGTAAACGAAGAACCAAGAACATGCGGGCTAGCAGCAGAACTTGCAGCAGTGATTCAAGAAAAAGCTTTGCTCTCACTAAAAGCACCTATTGAAAGAGTTACGGGATTTGATGTTATAATGCCTCTGTTAAAAATGGAGGACCACTACATCCCTGGACCAAAAAGAATTATTAACGGATTAACAAAAGTACTTAACTTCTAACTATGGAATTTAAATTCCCAGATGTCGGAGAAGGAATTCACGAAGGTGTAATAGTTACATGGCTAAAAGAACCAGGTGACGAAATCAAAGAAGATGAACCAATATGTGAAGTAGAAACAGATAAAGCTGTTGTTGAAATTCCGAGTCCAGCAGATGGAATTCTTGGCAAAAGATTTCATGAAGTAGGAGAAACAGTTCACGTTGGCGAAGTACTAGTAGAAATCGAAACAGGTGAAGCTACAGAAGCTCCATCAGAAGAACCAATAAAAGAAGAAGCAAAACCTGAAGAACAAGACTCAGCAAACGTTGTTGGATCACTTGAAGATGCCGACGATCTAAAAGAAGAGAAACTAGACCTAACTTCTAAATCAACGACAAAAGCGAGCGAATCTATTAAAGCTTTACCATACGTAAGAAGATTAGCAACTGATCTAAATGTAGATCTAGAGTCAGTAAAGGCTAGCGGTAAAAACGGAGAAATCACAG
>JAUHYY010000075.1 GCA_030426295.1 bacterium | reverse complement strand
ATTTCTTGAAGAGTTCCTGTAAACAAAAATGTTTTACCAGATAGTTCGCCTGTGTTGTTTGTTTGGACAAGCAGATAAAGTTCGGCAAGTGCAAATTTTTCGAGTAAGTTTTTGTGTGATTCATGTTGAAACCATTCAAAAATTGATTCGGCAACTTTTTCTCCTATTCCTTCAATTGATAACCATTCATCTAAGGTTAGTTTTGCCCCTTTGGTCCAGAGTTTACTTGGAGATAGGTATGTAATTTCTTTTTCTTGTGAGTTTGACTGTGTGAATAGGTCTAGTTGTGATGATTCGATTTCAGTTTTGATTTTTTTTGTAGTTGTAGAATTTTTTACTAAATATTTTGCGATATCAGCCGCTGTTTTTTCTCCGACGTATCGAATGCCCAGTGAAAAAATAAATTTCGATAGAGGCGTGAATTTTGCTGATTTTATTGAATCGATTGTGTTTTGAGCTCTTTTCTCTTTAAAAAGTTCTAAATTTAATAATTGATCTTTTGTTAAGAAGAAAATATCTGCTGGATCTGAAATTAGGTTTTCATCGAGTAATTGTTTTACAACTTTATCACCAAGACCATCAATATTCATTCCTTGCCTGGATACGAAGTGGCTTAAATTTTCGACTTCACGTGCGTAGCAATTTTGATTTGTGCATCTTCTGATTGCTTCACCTTTTGGTTTTTCAGTTTCACTTTGACAAACAGGGCAAACTGTTGGCATTTTAAATTTCTTTTCTTTTCCGCTTCTTAAATCAGTTAAAACTTCAACTACTTCTGGAATTATTTCACCAGCTTTTTGGATAACAACAGTATCGCCAACTCTAATATCTTTTTTCTCAATTTCTTCTTCGTTATGTAAAGTTGCTCTAGAAACTGTTGTTCCTGAAACCAATACTGGTTCAAGATTTGCTACTGGAGTTAAGGCTCCAGTTCTACCAACTTGAATGTCGATAGATAAAATTTTTGTTGAAGTTTGTTCAGCTGGGAACTTATATGCAATCGCATAACGAGGACTTTTTGCTGTGTATCCTATTTTTTCTTGCTGATCAAAGCTGTTTATTTTTATTACGGCTCCATCTATTTCATATGTGAACTTATCTTTCTTTTTGTAGAGTTCATCTAAATATTTATTTAGTGATGGGATTGAATCGAATAGTTTGTATTCATTGTTAATGTTTAAACCGAGGTCTTTAATAAATTCTAAAGTTTCAGTTTGTGAACTTGGCTTATCTGTAGAATTAGTTTTACCAAGACTATAAAAAAATATATTTAAGTTTCTCTTCTCAGCCATTAGGGGGTCTAATTGTCGGACTGTTCCTGCTGCTAGATTTCTTGGATTAGCGTAATTATTTTCTTCTGATTTATTGATTTTCAAGAAGTCTTTTTTACCTATAAATACTTCTCCAGAGACTTCTAGATCAATTTTTTTGTTCAGTTCTAGTGGCAGCGTTTTTATTGTTCTCACTGTATGACTTACATCCTCCCCTATTTTTCCGTTACCACGAGTAAGAGCTCTTTCAAAATAGCCATTTATGTACCAAACAGTAATATTTAAACCGTCAATTTTTGGTTCAACAACAAAATCAACGTTTTCGCTTTCATTAAGAAATTTTAAGGCTCTAGACTCCCATTCTTCTACTTCTTCTATGCTAAATGCATCATCTAGGCTCTTTTTAGGAGTTTTGTGGTTTTGCTTTGCAAGTTTACCTGATAATTCACTACCTAGTCTCTGTGTTGGAGAATCTGAGGTTATTAGGTCTGGGAACTCCTTTTCTAGGGTTTTTAGTTCTTTTTTAAGTTGATCTCTTGCAGATTCGGGGAATATCTCTTCATCTAGCGTAAAATAGTGGTAATTCCACTTTTTTATCTCTTCTTTTAACTTATTTATTCGATCTGATGCTTCGTCTCGTGATAATTTCATGGGGTTTTATTGTTAAATAAGCCCTAATCTGCTATAATATAATGATATTTTAACATCTTCGCAATGAATCAAAAGTACAATACTGAGGTCAAAGAAGTTGATCAAAAAATTCAAAAAATGATGAATAAGCCTCCTCTGGATCCTAATGGATTTGATGAAGGTGAAAAAGAGTTCATTCAAGGAGTAATGGAGCACGTGTTTGATCCTCAAGATCCTATGGACTTAATGAAACCAAGTACTCTTATAAAGCAAGATATTTATGAAACTGCTGATGAAATTACTCAAGGTAAGGCTGATCAAATTGCAGTAAACTTTTGTGCGAAACTTCGTGAACTTAGAGACTTAATGAATCTTTCCGGTGGGGAAACTCTTCATATTGAGCCTACATATCAGGCTAAAGCTTTGGTAGCAGATCTTAAGTATAGAAAAGAAATGTTCGAATCTGAACACGGAGACTTATTCTTAATCTAGCTTAATGGGTGGTATCGAATCACATGCAGAAGTTGCTGAGATATCTCGGCTTGAGGAACTTTTTGGTTCTGAAAGTGGAGAGCTTTTAGCAGAGAGTCTAGATGATTTTGATGTTGATATTGATGCCAGGCTTGAAGCTCTTGAAGTTCAATCTGATTCATATGGGATCCTTTATGATATGAGAGCTATAGATTCTGTGCTTAATCATTTATTGACTGAGGGCGAGATTAGAGAAGAGCTTGAAGGTACTACTCAAGAAGAAAGATATGAGATTTTCGGTGTGCTTAGGGAGACAGTTCAGAGTCTTGAAAATCAACTGACTGAATTTGATTCTTTGCAAGATTTAGAGCGAGATGCTGAAGGTAATTATGTTTCTGAAAATGTATTTGAAGAAGCAGATGTTGAGCTTGATCTAAATGATGTTGATAACAATATTGAGCTTTATTATGCCGAAATTGATGAGCTTGAAACTGAGTATACTACTACTGAAGCACCTACAACTTTGCCACCTGAAGTCGAAGAAGAAGTTGAAGATGAAGTAACAGAAGAAGTGGAAAGAGCAGTTAGGACTGCTACACCAGGACAGATTGCAGCAGGTGCAACTGCAGTTGAATCAGGTAGAAGAACTGGTGTATTTGCGTCGCTCACAGAATCCTTTGATAGAATTGCTAGTAAGTTCAGAGAAATCGGCGATAAGTTCCAAGAGATGTGGGATAGAATAACTGGATCGCTGTTTGGTAACGAAGATGATCCAGGAAGATATGCTGAGAGTAGAGAACCTATAAACATTGATCCTTCTTTGATTGATACTACTTATGATTTACAGCCTAGTGAAGTTGCTCACTTAAATACAAATGAACGTAGATATGCTGAAATTATTGCTGAATATGGTGGATTGCCTCCTGCAAGAATTGAAGCTTTGCATAATCATGATAGACTTGACCACTTAAGACGTGAGGATTTGTATAAATATGTTAGTGAAATGGTAGAAGCATGTGCTGTTGTAGAAATACCTATGGATGTAGGTCTACCACTAATGATTTCTATGGCTATCATGGAAAGTGGAATGGATCCATCTAGTGTAAATAGTTCGCAGGAAAGTGATGCTACTGGGCTTTTTCAATTTATGCCAAACTATTGGGTGAGTCGAAGAGATGGTGAACTTAGAGGTGACTTTTACAATACTCAAGAGTTACTTGAGCAGTATGGAGTTATTGATAGCAATGTGTCTGAATCTGAAGCAAGAAACTTAATTTTTGATAGTAGGGTTCAAAGTTTTGTAGCAGCTGCTAGATTTAAAAGGTGGTTTAGTAGCTTAGACTCTAGTTTAGACTGGAGAAACTATGGTGAACATAGGATTGCACGCGATAACTATCTTATGCATAACTCAGGTATAGCTCATAGATGGATTAGAAACTATTTAGATGGTCAAATCTCTACTGCTGAATTTGAAGAAATGTACGAAAATAGATATACGAGAAATGGTAATCAATATTCAAGATTACCAAATGGTGAAGAAGTTAGATTCGAAAATTATGCTTATAGAAGAGCCCATGTGATTTCTCAAGAGCAATACGAATACAATGATGCTAATGATGTAAGCCTAAACGATAGTAATTTTAGAACAGTTGGTCGTCCACCGGCTAGACAGTCATGGAACCGAGTGCAAGCTTGGTACACAGAAGTTAAAGAAATCCTTTATGGTAGACAGTAAAACTTGTGAAAGTTATTATGTTTAAGAATTAAAATTACAAATGGCAGAAATTCATTCAAATCAACAAGGTTTAGGTGCTAGTGGAGGTGATCCGCAAATTCATCCGCGTGCTAAGGAATTTGATATTCCAAAATTTGTTATGAGTAAGCATGCAGAGCTTATAAATATGATTCTTGAAACGAAATCGATGGATGACAAAGAACGTCAGTATTGGTTTCATATCTTGCCAATTATGAGTACAAAGCAAGTTGATAAACTTAGAGCGATCCTAAATAAAGAAAAAACTAAGCTGAGTCAGATTGATCAGCAGTATAAAAATAAGATTGCAGGTATTCAAAAAGATAAAGTTAATAAGTGGGAAGAAAAAGGTCTTAAAGAAAAATTTGCTAAGATTAAGAAACAAGAGCAATCTGCTGAAGAAGAAGAAAAAGCTGCTGAAGAAGAACTACTTAAGAAGCTTGAGGATATTTAGAAGTTAGTAATTGGTAATTAGTAATTGGATCTAATAACTAAGAGCTAAATACTAACTTTCTACAGGTTTTGCTATTACGATAAGTCTTTTTAGGTTTGTACCAATTGGAGTACATGTAATTAGTGTTAACCTGTCATCACCCGAGTCACCAAGAACATTAATTTGAGAAGGTAGTACGACTTTGATTTCATCTACTACATATTTGAATTTTTCTTGGTCATGGAATGCGATTATTTCATCGCCAATTTCTACTTGATGAAGTAATGCGAATACGTCTTTGAATCGACCTGGATCCCAAGGGTAATATGAAC
>JAUHYY010000074.1 GCA_030426295.1 bacterium | reverse complement strand
GAGGTTATTAAGCAATCAAAGCCAGTACTTCAAAGCATAGGATTCGATATCCAAGAATTTGGTGGCCAAACAGTACTAATCTCAGCAATGCCAGACAAGTTCAGTCTTAACGACTCAGAAGAGGTATTTAGAGGACTTATCGAAGACCTTAAGGATGGTCATGATTTCTCAAATCTAGAGAAGATCGAAGATATAGTAATCAACTATGCATCTTGTAGAGGGGCAATTAAGTTTGGCCAGCCACTAACTTATGAAGAAATGGTAGGTCTTATTAAAGAGATGGAGGCAATCAAAGGCCGAGAGTACTCATGCCCACATGGTAGACCAACAATGATCGAACTTAGCTTCAATGACCTAGAAAAGGAGTTTAAGAGGCGAAAGTAGTTCACAATGACTCAGGCTGATTTCGAGGAACTTAAAGCGTTCAGAGTTTCAAGAATAGATGATGATGGGAATTTAAAATACGCCCTTTCATAATACAATAGACCAAGGTTGAAAAGCAGCAAATAACCTTGCATTTCGACTAATCAACTGCTAAATTTAGCCAGCTTTCTGCTCTTTGCATAGGCAACGAGCTGAACTCGTCAATTAGAGTTTAACCAAAGAAAACCATGACGGAAGAAACAACAACATCAAGAAAGTACGAACTTATGTTCATTCTTTCACCAATGCTTACAGAAGACAAAAGAAAGTCTGTTGTAGGTGAACTAGAATCACTACTTTCTTCAAACGGAGGAGAAGTGGTTTATAAAGATGACTGGGCTAAAAGAGAACTTGCCTACAGAATCAAAAAATATGAAGAAGGGTACTACATGCTATACCTTTTCACTCTTTCTAATCCTGAATTCCTAACTGAATTCGATGAACACATGAGATTAGACCAAAACATCATTAGACATCTTGTTATCAAAAGAGATGCTGATTACGAAGTTATTGATTACGAAAAACTAATGGAAGAAACACAAGCTTCTCAATCGAGAAATGATGAAAAAGAAAAAGCTAAAAAAGAGGCTCCAAAAAAGCCAGCTAAAAAAGCTGAAAAGAGTGAAGAATTAGACAAAAAACTTGATAAAGTAGAATCTGATTCTGATACTGAAATCTAACATTGGCTAATAACCAATCACTAATACCTAATTACTAAATCAATGACTAGAACAAAAATTACAAATCCAAAATTAATTGATTACAAGAACCTTACTCTTCTACATGAGTACACAAGTAGATACGGAACAATTGTTGCAAGACAATACTCTGGTACATCAGTTAAACAACAAAAAAAGATTGCTCGTGAAGTAAAAAGAGCAAGACACATGGCCTTAATGCCGTTCGTTAACTAAAAATAGTCGACGCACGCAATAAGCCGACATATTCGTCAATCTAAACTAGCCTCTCATAGACTCCTAGAAGTCCTCCGAGAGGCTTTTTTGTGGTATAATGTTTAGATTAATTAGTGCGATAAACATGTTTAAAAAGCTTAAAGAAATCAAATCAGCGTACAAAAGCAAAGCAAAACAATTTTCTGATTTAACAAACGAGCAAAAAGAGCACTTCAAAACTTTCAAGCTACTTAGCTGGCAAACTTATCTTTATCCAAGGTACCAAAAGAGCAAAGCATGGTACGTATTCACACTTCTTGTAGTTGTTGCTTTAGCAGCTTACGGAATCCTAACTAATTCTTGGACATTCTCAGTAGTAGTGATCATTGCTGCTGCAGTCTATTACGCAAGTGATAGCCAAGAAAATCCACTTATCGAAGTCATCGTTTCAGATATGGGCGTGAAAGTAGGTAATAGAGTTTACCCATATACAGAAATAGGAACTTTCTGGATCGACCATAATCCTCCTTACGTTAACGACGTACATTTAGTGATGAAGAATCAATATAAACAAGATATTACTATCCAAATTCACAACGTAAATCCTTCTCAAATTAGGCTTGTATTAAGCAAGTACCTACCAGAATGGAAAGAGCGAGAAAAGAATTTAGGTGAATCAATTACTAACGCTTTAGGACTCTAAAATGAACAATCGATTTGAAAGACCGGACACACAAGAGCAAAGAGAGTATATGGCAGCTCAAGAAGCAATGATTGCTGCTCCTCAAAGGCTAGAAAGAGAATATGTCTCTTGGATCAAAGCAGGTATGAGCGACGGACAAGCCGAAGAGTTATTCGGGCGTGAAAGCCAAGGTGAATTCGATGGTATCGACAGAAGAATTACAGTACCAATCGATCTACGTGAAGAGTTTTACGATAATTTGTATAACGATATTACGGCATCAATCGGAACAGGAGATAGAAGAGAAATTCGTAAAAGATTAGCTAGATCTGCCGAAAATACTATCGAGTTAATCGTTAATATTGCAGGTTCATCTGCAAGAGAGAGAGGGGAGTTCAGCTATGAAATGGACTCAAATGATAGAGCCAGAAACATACTTACTTATAACGATATGGTTAAAGTCCAAATCGCACTAGATCAATTTGGATACATGGCAGCTTTCCCCGACGAAAATCCTATCATGCAAGTTGCAGCAGAAATTGCGAGTGGTCGTGAACTAACAGCTCAAACTCTTGCCCATATAGATCAGTTTAGAATTGATCAAGTAAACAGAATCGACATGTACAGTGCATCGCTACAAAAAGCCCAGAACGAAGCAATCGCTGTGCCGATAGATGTTCGTTCAGATGCTAGAGCATTTGGAGCACTGTTGATGATGATGAATCAAGCCCAACTTGGTCAACTAATTGATCACGAAGTTAATCAAGTTTCAGCCGGCGCCCAATCTTTAGATGAGGGCTTATTCCAAATACAAATGCTTGCAATCCATACTGATATTGCACCGGGAGTAGTATTTAGAAAGCTTAATGAACTTGCTCTTGCAGCGCAAAATCCTGCTGATGCACAGGAAATCAGAGATTCTATAGACTACATTGAAACTCAAAAAGCTAGTGTCTCAGCACAACTGGAGAGTATCGCTAATGATTTCATTAGCAACCTAGAGGTTGGTGATGTTCAGACTTTTGGTAAAAGAGGAACATTTTTAAATCTTGTTGCTATGCTTTGGGGAATGACTACAGCAACGTTATCTGGTTTACAGATGGTAACTAACCCAGGCTCGGCAGTGAATCACACCTTTTATCTTGCAAGTGGTGCAGCAGTTGCAAATATAGCCTACAACAGAATGCAAGGAGGTAGAGGAACAGAAGGTTTCGAAAGACTTGCTAGAGGAATAACTATGGGGTCAGAAGACATTGAATCATACAGTAGAGAGGCAGTTAGAGCAGAGGTAGCCTCTTTAACAGCGCAAGAAATTGGTTTCTCAATCACAAGAGATTTTTACGCAGAACCATCAGTGATTAGTATATTGCGAGAAAAGACTGGCCAAGGCTACGATCAATTTACAATCGAGGAATTTGAAATAGCTTTAAGAAACTCTGATGATGTACCAGATTCAGCTAGGGCAGCATTCGCAGATTACAGAAGTACAACAAACGATCAGTATTTGTTCACTGCATTGAACTTCACAGCTCATTCTTACAAGATGCTTGGTGTCGAAACAAGGGAGCAATATGTAGAACATATTGGTTCACGAGTAGGACTCGAATTATCAGATTTTAATAATCTTAACGTCTAATTATGTTAGAAATTGTCGCGCAAGACTACATAAAGGCACTCCAAGAAGAAAGACTTCGTCATCCGAGGGGGATAATCGCTAGAACTATCCAGAATTCAAATTCAGATTTATTCATTAGTTTAAATGAAACTCAAGTTGAAGGTCTATTCACAGAGTTTGGCTATATATTAATGAATGAAGCTGAGTTTAGAGACTCTGATTTAGCAGTGAAATCATTTATTGAGCTGTTCCCATACAAGCAAGTATTTATGGCAATCGACAATGAAGATGCTTCTCAGGCAGAGTTTGAAACTAACACATTCATACAGCTATTTAGACTAGAAACTTTGAATACTGGTAAATACCTGCTTACACAAGAAATTATTGATCATCTAGAAGATGAAAATCTAGAATTTATCGAGGCAGAAATTTTAGGTCAAAATGAAAGGCCTGACCTCAGATTGATAGCTGAAAATCAAGATAGACAGAGAATAGAGCAGATATTTAGATCAAATCCAGAAGGACTTTACATTCCTACAGGAGAACCAACTCTAAGACCGCTTGCAGAGCTCGATACTAGCTCATCAACTATTCAAAGAACAGCAACAGAAGCTGACATTACCGAAAGATTAGAATCAAGCTCAATAAATGAAGACATGATGACGGTTATGACTGAATCAGCAAGAGAGCAAAGACGGCAAGAAGAAGAGGAAACTCAGCCTGAGGGATCTGAACAACAATCAGATTCAATAACGTTAATTGAGAAGCAGCGACAAGCCCTAGAAGAACAAAGGCTAAGACTGCTTGCTGATGCCAATGTTCAACCTCAACCTGAGCAGCAAGAACAAACGACTAGTCAAAACATGACAAGTAGCTTTTTAAAAAGAGGACTAGCTGCTGCATATGCGGGGGCTGGGATTACAGTACTTGGTATACCATTATTAGATATTTTAGAAATTATTTAAGAATATGAAGAAAATTTTAATCACATTAACGCTTGCACTGTTTGCGCTAAATGTACCAGCCTTCATTGGTACACAAGCTATCGAGCCAGTTATTCCAGTTGTATACGCAGATGAAGAGGATGATGGAGGTGGAGCAGTAGATGATACAGCTCCTGAAGATGCAGAGATAACAGAAGAAGGAAGTTCTCAGCCTATTGAAGAGCTTATAAGCGATGGTGCTAGAACAATCTTAATTAATCTTCAGCAAGTATTTGCAATTATTCTATACGTTCTGAATTTTGCAATGTGGGCTGTCTTATGGATGATAGGAGCCTTAATGGACAATAACCTCATATTCGGTGGCGGAATGGAAGACCGTCTTTTAACAGTCTGGGCCCAAATTAGAAACATCATAAACCTAGCGTTTGTAGTAATTCTTATTGGTATAGCTCTCTACAACGTGCTTGGTATTGGGGGTGAAGAAGGTAACTACAGTATCAAGAAGCTTCTACCAAAAATCATGTTAGCGCTTGTATTAGTAAACTTTACATTCGTAGCATCAAAGGTAATTCTAGATGCTTCAAACGTAATGACTAATGCAGTATT
>JAUHYY010000073.1 GCA_030426295.1 bacterium | reverse complement strand
AAAAACTGTAATACTAACTACGAGCTCACTGAAGCTGATAAAAAATTCTACCAAGAAGTAGGCATATCAGAACCTGCCCATTGCCCGCAATGTAGAAACATTCGACGTATGTCATGGCGTAACGATAGAAGCTTCTACAACAGAAAATGTAGCTTATCGGGTAAACAGTTTATTTCTTTTTATCCACCTGAAACTGAGTTCCCAGTTTATCATCCAGATGAATGGTATAGTGATGGATGGGATCCAATGGATTTTGGGCAAGAAATTGATTTCACTCGACCATTTTTCGAGCAATGGAACGAGCTTAAAAACAAAGTACCACGACTTGGTATCGATATCATAAATTGCGAAAACAGCTATTACTGCAACTACTGCGGTGATGACAAAGACTGTTATTTAGATATAGCTGGAGAAGGTAATGAAGATTGCTACTATGACTTATTCACTAAATATTCGAAGGACTGTGTAGATTGTACTTTCGTGTATAATTCAGAGCTTTGTTATGAATCGATTAACTGCTACGACTGTTATAGAGCAGTATTTTCAATCTATCTAGAAAATTGCTCAGACTGTTATTTCTCTTACGATCTAAAAGGTTGCAAGGATTGTTTATTCTGTACAAATCTCAGGCAAAAACAGTACTGCATAATGAATAAGCAGTATTCAAAAGAAGAATACGAAGCAAAGTTGAAAGAGTTAAACCTCGGGTCTTATAAATCCCTCCAGGCATTAAAAAGTCATTGGAAACAAGTTATTGAGCAGGCTGTGCATAGGGATATGTATACTCTGAATTCAGAAAACTGCACTGGTAACAATATAAAAAACTCAAAAAACTGTATGAGCAGTTTCAATATAGGCAACTGTGAAGATTGTAAATATTTATATGATGTTCTTGAGGCAAAGGATTGCTACGATTTGAATTATTCTCTTTATCATCCAGAGAAATCATGTGAATTAATAAGCACCTTAAGCATGAAGTTTTCAGCATTCTGTATGGCTAGTCACTATTGCTCAGATTCATTCTATACAGACCTTTGTAACTACTCAGAGAACCTGTTTGGATGCATTGGTTTGAAACGAAAAAAATTCTGTATCTTAAATAAACAGTATTCCGAAGATGAGTACAAAGCACTAAAGTCTAAACTTATAGAGCACATGAAATCTACAGGTGAATGGGGAGAGTTTTTCCCTTCACAGTATTCACCATTTGGATATAACGAAACAGTGGCGCAAGAATATTATCCCCTTAACAAAGAAGCAGCTGAAAAATGGACTGATAAAGCAGATGAAAATCATTATCAAGGACCAAAATATCAAATAGAAGACAGCATTTCTGATGCACCAGAAGATATATCAAAACAAATCCTTATTTGTGAGGTGTCTGGCAAACCATACAAGGTGATTCCTCAAGAAGTAAGATTTTATAAAAGCCTTGGGGTAGCATTACCAAGAAGATCCGCTGATCAAAGACACAAAGACAGAATAGATCTCAGGAATCCAAGAGTACTATTCGAAAGAACATGCAGTAAGTCTGGCGAAAAAATATTATCTACATACTCATCAGAAAGACCTGAAAAAGTTTACTGCGAAAAAGACTATTTAGAATTCATAAATTAATTATCTATTACCAATTATCTACAAATGACCCTCAATCAAAAAAATATCGACCTTATCAAAATGTTCGGATACGAACCACCAACTTCTGATCATATAGAAAGAAGAAGGCACAGACTAGCATTTAGAAACGAAAGCGCTCTTTATCACAGAAAGTGCGACAAAACAGGTAAGCAGATTATTTCAATGCACCGACCTGACACACCTTTCCCAGTTTATTATTACAAAGAATGGATCTCTACAGACTGGGACGCAAGAGACTATGGCCAAGACTATGACTTTAACCGACCTTTCTTCGAGCAGTACCAAGAACTCGTTAACAAAGTGCCTCATCAATCATTGATTTTCTCAAACAACGAAAACTGTGACTTCTGTAACATCGTAGGTAACTGTAAAAATTGCTACTTATGTTACGGCTCAATCAACTGTGAGGACTGTTACTACGGTAGCCCATTCAACTGTTCAAACTGTGTGGATTCATTGGTTCTTAGAAAATCAGAAATCTGTATCGAAGGGATTGATTCAGATTCTTTGTATAGCTGTTACAAATGTAAAGATTGTAGCAATTCTTCAGACTTACAATTCTGCATCGATGTAAACAACTCCAAAAATTGCTTTGCATGTGTAGGCTTAAACCACAAAGAATACTGCATATTGAATGTTCAATATGCAAAAGAGGAATACGAAAGCTTCATGCAGAAAACTAACTTATGTGATCCAGTAACGTATGAAAGAATCCTAAAGAGTCTAAACGAATTAAAAACAAAAGTACCTCATAAGTACTACGTAGGGTCAAACAATGAGAATGTAAAAGGTAACTACGTATCTAACTCAAAAGATTGTCATGAAGTTTATTTCGCAGAAAAATGCCAAGATGTGAGCTTTGCCGAGCAGTTACTCGACGTTCAGGATTGTGTAGAAATAAACAACGCAGAAATGACCAATCACTGTTATCAAATTTGTGCAGCCTATAACCAAGTAAGCAATTGCAGTAACTCAATCTTCTTGTGGGATGGAGTATACAACGTTCATTATTCTGGTAACTGTACTCAAAATGTTAAAAATTGTTTTGGTTGTGAAGCTCTTAAGCATGCTGAATACTGTATTTTGAATAAGCAGTACACAAAAGAAGAATATGAAGAAATGCTCCCAAAGATTATAGAGCATATGAAATCAACTGGAGAATGGGGACAATTTTTTCCAGGTTATTTATCGCCATTTGCTTATAACGAAACTGTTGCCAACGATTATTATCCGCTCACAAAAGAGGAAGCAGAAGCTAAAGGCTACAACTGGCACGATAGTTCGAACGAGAATAAATACTTGGGGCCAGAAGTAAAAATCCCAAACACAATTCAAGATGTAGACCCTAAAGTCTGTGATCAAATATTTACATGTGAGGAATCGGGTAAACCATATAAAATCATTCCAAAAGAACTCGAGATGTATAAGAGATTAAACGTGCCTCTACCAAAACGAGCACCAAAACAAAGACACATCGACCGAATCCACAAGCGAAACCCAATGCAGCTTTGGGAAAGACAATGCGACAAGTGCTCAAAAACACTTACTACAACTTACTCTCCAGACCGAAAAGAGATTGTCTACTGTGAGGAATGCTATTTAGCAGAGGTTTACTAGCTCACACATATGTGGTTAAATAACCCCTACTAACAAACCTTATGAAAAGGCAGCTAATTCAAATCCTCAGAAAAGCAGATCTGAAAGAAGACGAAATCAAGGTATATCTAGGACTCCTAAAGCTAGGTACTGCTTCTGTGCAACAAGTTCAAGAAGCAACTAACCTTAAAGGAATCACAACTTATAGAGCAATCAAGAATCTTTTAGAGCGAGAGCTTATTAAAGAAATCCAAATAAACAAGAAGCAGTCATTATATAAACCTCTTTCACTGCAGTCTCTTGTTGAAGAACTTGAGAAACAAGAAAGAAAAATTTCAAAGCTAAAGAATTCAATTAAAAACATGGATCCTTTCTTAGCCTTTATGGATCTAGAAGATAAACAAGAAGATATTAGTGTTAAAGAAGGATTAGAAGAATTCACTAAGGAATATCTAAAAGTACCACAAGAAGCAAAAGAAGAAATCTATGCATTTGGTTCAATGTGTAACTGTTTCGAAACATTGGGTGGTTGGGACTTAGATACACCTGAAGAAAGAAGTTTTATCAATCAGCGTATGCGTAAAGGTATACACGCTAGACTTTTACATGAGCACCAAGAGGGAGCAGAGGAGTTCCAGAAAAGAGATACTATCGAAAAACGTTCAACCAAGTTTGGATACAACTTACCAATAACGCAAAATGCAGTTCTCATGACGGAATCAGATGTAAGGCTCTTCATTTGCGATAAAGATAATCCAAGAGTGATTGTTATAAATCAGCCTGATTTAAAGAACATGTATCGAACAGTTTTTGAGTATAATTGGCAGTAAATATTATCGCTCAATTGATAATAAATAATAGCAGAGTAGCCCTTAAGTAAGACGAAACACTAAAATGACTAGTCAAGATTTTGCATATTTTGAAAAATATATAATATGTAAATATGACTAAATGTAAAAATTGCCATACAGAATTTACTTACTCCCAAGAGGACCGAGACTTCTTGAGAAAGTTAGATCCCATTTTCGGTGGTTATAAATTAGAGATCCCTGATCCAACTTTTTGTAGAGATTGTAGACAGCAAAGAAGGTTGAGTTTCAGAAATGAAAGAACTTTATATCGTAGAAAATGTGATAAATCAGGCAAATCAATAATTTCTGTATATGCACCTGACTCAGGTTATATAGTGTATTCAACAGAAGAGTGGTGGTCAGATGACTGGAACGCATTTGATTACGGGAAGGACTTTGACTTCTCTAGGCCATTTTTTGAACAATTCAACGAGCTTAAAAAGAGTATTCCTCACTTAGCCCTACATAATGTAAGTAACGAAAACTGCGATTATGTTAATTTATCCGGATTCAACAAGAACTGTTATTTGATACATGCTGGTGAATATAACGAGGATTGTATGTATGGAACATCTGTTATTAAGTGTCAGAATTCATTGGATATGATTAATTGCTTTGAATCCAGATGGTGTTACGAAGTTGTAGATGTACAAGGCTGTGCAAATCTTAGCTATTCACAAGATTGTACAAACTGTTCAGACAGTATGTTCCTATACAATTGTCGTAACTCAAAAAATTGCTTGTTCTCATCAAACCTTCGAAATGCAGAGTACTATGTGTTCAATAAGAAATGTACTAAAGAGGAATACGAAGAAAAGCTAAAACAGACCAATGACCATTTACTAGAACATGGTCCAAATCAACTACACAAACAGTTTGCTCAACTTAAAAAATCAACACCACATAAAGCCCAACAGGTAACTACATATCAAACTCAAAGAATACACACGAAAGCTATGACTGTTCTTATTGTGAGGACTGTAGATATATAACTACTGCTTTCCAAATCAAAGACGCCATGGACTTATGTCATTTAACTGAAATTGAGCTTGCGTATGAAGGGATGAGTATAGGTTACAAATCTTATAACGTGCTATTTAGTCATGGAGCTTGGACTAGCTCAAACATTATATATTGTGACATAGTTCATAATTGTTCCGATTGTTTCGGATGTACAAACTTAGATAAAGCA
>JAUHYY010000072.1 GCA_030426295.1 bacterium | reverse complement strand
CCCGAGCCTCTCTATATCTCTTGTCTTCATCAGAAGCCTCAGTAGGAACTTCTGGAATAGAGAATCCTTCATGAGCATTTCTTATTGCGATAGATCGACCTTCGTTAAGAGTATCAACCATTTTACCATCGATTTTAAGTTCACGTAGTCCTTCTCGAGCCCCTTTAAGTGCAGCTTCAGCAGGCGTAGGACCTTCTGGTAACTCTGGAGTAGTGTGTTCATTTTCATGCGCCTCAGCTAGCACAGCTGCAGCCTTAACTCTCATAGCAACATCCGCTCTAACTCTTCTAGCGTGCTCTAACTCTTCATGAGCTTCTAATGTAGCACCTGGTGGAAATAAGTGCTTACCACTCATAAGAGTTATAAATCTTCGCCATGGACCAGCAGCGTTGTCTCTCATAGCGACAAGATCAGCTCTTGTTTCGTATGTAATAGGCTCAACAGTCTCGGTAGTTGCTACAGCAGTTGCACCTTCTACAGGGATACCAGTAGTGGCACCTCCTTCAAGCGCACTCGTGAAGGGTGATCTATATCTATTTCTTGTTCCAGCAGTCATTGTTTGCGGGTTTACATTTTTAATGAACCAAACTTTAATACATAATAACTATTTTGTCAAGTACTAAATTCAACAAAAAATAAAACACCTTCAAAACCAGAAATTTGGTGTGTTAAGATCACATAGGATTTAATATTCAAAACACCATGTGCCAAGATTTAAAAGCGCTCCAAGCAGAGGATCCGCAAATTTATAATGCCATTCGGGCAGAAGAAAAACGCCAATTTGAGGCGATAAGACTTATCCCTTCAGAGAACTACGCTTCACAAGCAGTTCTAGAAGCATCAGGATCAGTTTTAACTAACAAATACTCAGAAGGATACGCTGGAAAACGTTACTATGAAGGCCAAGAACACATCGATGAAGTAGAGAACTTAGCTGTAGAAAGAGCAAAAGAGCTATTCGGTGCAGACCACGCAAACGTACAGCCTTACTCAGGAAGCCCTGCAAATGCAGCTGCATACTACGCACTCCTTGAAAAAGGGGACACAATCATGGGTCTTCATTTACTAGAAGGTGGTCATCTTACACATGGATGGAAATACAATATGTCTGCAAGATTCTACAATTCAGTGCCATACCACGTAGACAAAGAAACAGAAATGCTCGACTACGACCAAGTAATGGAAGCAGCAAAAGAACACAAACCAAACCTTATCGTATGCGGATACACTGCATACCCACGAATAGTAGACTTCGCTAAATTCAGAGAAATAGCAGACGAAGTAGGCGCTTACTTATTAGCCGACATCTCACACATTAACGGGTTAATCGTTGGAGGAGTTCACCCAAATCCAGTTCCTTACGCAGACGTAGTTACATCTACATCACATAAAGCGATCAGAGGTCCAAGAGGAGGATTCATCCTTTCTAAAGCTGAACACGCTCAAGCAATAGACAAAGCAATCATACCAGGACTTCAAGGAGGACCACACAACCACACTACAGCCGGAATCGCAGTAGCGTTCAAAGAAGCAATGCAGCCAGAATTCAAAGAATACGCTCAGCAAGTAGTTAAAAACGCAAAACACCTAGCTGACAAATTGATGGAAAGAGGATTCGTTCTAGTTACAGGTGGAACAGACAACCATTTAATGGTTATAAATACTGCTAAAAGTCACGATATACCAGGAAAAGTAGTATCAGAAGCCCTAAACAAAGCAGGAATTGTAAGTAACTACAACATGGTGCCATTCGACGAAAGAAGCCCAATGGACCCATCGGGAGTAAGAATCGGAACACCAGCAGTTACTACAAGAGGCTTCAAAGAAGCTGAAATGGAGAAAATCGCAGAATGGATGGAAAGAGTAATCAAAGACCCGCACAATGAAGAAAGCCTAAAAACTATCCATGCAGAAGTACTTGAGCTTTGCTCAGGTTTCCCGTGTCCAGGAATTGAAGGTTAATCATTCCTCAAAGAAATAAATTCTTTCTTAGAACTACAATTCAAAAACTTATTTGATTCAAACTCCTTCATCAATGTAGATGAGGGAGTTTTGCCGTAATTATGCCCAGGCCAAACCTTTAAGTTCTTATCTAAACTGGGCAAAACCTTATAAAGACTGTCATACATTGCGTTAACATCACTGCCAGGTAAATCACATCTTCCGCATCCACCCACAAATAGAGTGTCTCCAGTCACTAAGTTTTCACCAGACTCATACATCACACTGTCAAATCTATGCCCAGGCACATGATAAACCTTAATTTCAAGCCCAGCTTCATTGATTACATCACCATCTTTGACCGTCCTACAGCCAACTTTAAGCTCTTTAGCCCCAGATTCATGAATATAAACAGGAACAGGGCCAATAGCATCAATTAGGTCCTGAATTCCAGAGATATGATCAAAATGAGAGTGGGTAATGAGTACGGCTACAATTTTATCAATTTCTAAACATTCAGCATGCTCCAATAGATCATCGATATTAACTGGGTCAACAACACAAACTTCTGAAGTGTCTTTACCCAGAAAATAATTAAAGTTTTTATCAAATCCGCCAATGCTTAATTGTTCGAAGAACATACTAGTTTTCAAATTCTCCTAAAGTAACACTTAAATCAACGAAAGATCCATCACGCCAAACTTTAACTGAAATCTTATCACCAGGAATGAAGTCCCGCACAACTGATTGCAAGTTATTATTTTTATCAATCTGTTCACCTTCAACTTCTGTAATAATATCGCCGACCTTGAAGCCTGCCCTATCTGCAGGGCTATCATTAACTATAGCTGGCAAATTTTGTGATAAATCATCAGCTAGGTAAGCTCCATAATCAAGCTCTAAGCCTAATTGCTGTGATATTTGAGGGTTTAACAGCGTATATCGAACGCCTAGATAAGCACGTACAATTTCACCGTATTTTTCAATACTCTCTAAAACTGGCTTAACATCATTGACCGGAATCGCAAAACCAATACCAGTTGCATCAGAAGCTACTGCAGTATTTACACCTACAACTTGCCCAGCAAGATTCACTAATGGTCCACCAGAATTTCCAGGGTTAATTGCAGCATCAGTTTGAATTAAACCGCTAAGCAGCGAAGACTCACCACCATTTTGGCTCCCTGCAGTAATTTGCCGACCTTTTGCGCTTATAATCCCTGCAGTCGAAGTATTCTGGAACTCAGCAAGTGCATTACCGATCGCAAGTACTTGTGATCCAATTTTAGTCTGGTCAGAGTCACCAAGTTCAACAGCAGTTAAATCTTTCACTTCTCTCTTATGGTCTTCATCTTCATAAAGTCTTATTACCGCTAAGTCATTTGATGGATCCTTACTTATAACTTTCGCAAAATAAGTTGTTCCGTCATTCATGATAGCTGTATATGCAGCATCATCATCGCTTACTACATGTTTATTAGTTAAAACTAATCCATCATCACTTACAACAAAGCCAGTACCTCCGCCTACTTCTTGCTCTTGGCCTGGAATTTCTCTTAATTGTGGCCTTGCAAATGGATTAAACAAATCCTCTGGGTTAATAAAAAACTGTTGAACATTTTTAGTTGCAACAATACTAACTACTGAAGGCGAAACTTTTTCAATCGCATCAACATAGTCAGATTCCTCTACCACTATTGTTTTATTTTGAACTTGAGTATCACTACTTGTATTAATCAGTGTTCCGAACTGTGATCCGATGAAACCTGCAATAAATCCAGTTAACACGTATACAGCCAGGGTCTTATTTGAATGCATTTATACTTGGTTAAATACTAAATAAGGGCTACGAATTCTAGCTTAACTGAGACCAAAGATCAATTGACCAAAATCCAATATTTTGTTAATTTTAACCCACTTTTTAAACATTAAAAAATGAAGAAATTTATATCATTACTAACAATAGCTACGCTTTTAGCTGTACCTACAGCAGCATTTGCAGAAGGCACTACTACAACTAGCACTCAATCAAACGAATATTCTTACGAAGAATTCTTCGACACAGATTTTGAAGCTATTATGTACAACAACAGTATGTCATTCGAGTGGGATGAATATACAGGAGACGACTTTTTATACTACAAATTAGTTTACTCTCTAGAAAACGAAAAACCTGTATACCCTACAGACACAACTCTTAAATATTACGAAAGCAGCGACAAAACTAGCTTCTTTTTAGATTACAGACTAAGCACAGAAAAATACTTCGCACTTTGCGTAGTTACAACAGATAAAAAAGTAGATTGTACAGATGGAATCAATCCAGAAGAAGTAGATGGAGACATTTTATTTGATGTAACTAAAACAGCAGAAAAAGTAGAAATTCCACCTGCTGGATTCGAAGACGAAGTAATCACAACTTTCGATAAATACAACAATCCTTTCCCAGACACAGACATGTCAGAACTAGAAGGACAATCAGCAGCAGAGCTTTATAGAAGAGCAGTTCTAGGAGGATACCCTGACGGAGAATTCAAAGGAGAACGAGAAGTAAACCGTGCAGAAGCAGCAAAATTCTTACTATTTGCTAGATTAGGAGACACATTCAGTCTACATACTGGTAAAAACGGCGGATTTTCAGATGTGCTTAAAGGTGAATGGTATGCACGTTTCGTAATTGAATCAGCAGAACGAGGAATTATTGAAGGATACCCAGATGGATTATTTAAGCCTGCAAAAGAAGTAAATACTGTAGAGTTCCTAAAAATGCTAACTCTTACTTTTGATTTAGAAACAGATCTAGAATATTCACAGACTGATGTAGAAGAGGATGCATGGTATGAACAGTACGTTGGAGTTGTCGATAAATATGACCTTTTTCCTCATTGGGAATCAGATACTTTAAATGCTACAAAGAAACTTTCTAGAGAAGATGTTTCAATCGCTATTTACCAATATCTTACGAATAGATAGTACTACATAGAATTTAAACACAGAGCGCTTGTCATATCGACAAGCGCTTTTTTAGTTCCTTTACTAATAAGGTTAAATAATTGTACCATTAGTTAAAGTCTAATACTTATGAATGTTAAAGCCTTTTGAGAGTTTATTTATTATCATCAATTCAATTTCACTTCTGACCATGGTGTTAGTTTTAAAAAATGTATTTAAAATCCAGCATCGTCAAAAAACTATGTTGAACACAAGCAAGTCAAAAATCGAGGTGTTCCAGGTATATATGGCCATGCTTTTTTATGCAGCTGTAATAGTTGGATCAACATTCGTAACAACTACATACGTACTAAGCAATTAATATGCTAGAAAAAACTAATCCAAAATTAAACGAAAACGAAGAGATAAAACTATGCATACTGCAGCATTGGATTATACCTCTA
>JAUHYY010000071.1 GCA_030426295.1 bacterium | reverse complement strand
CACTTCAATCCTCCTCTCTTTATTTCCTATCTCGTATATTAATTTATCCTCTATCTCCGCACCTGTTCTATCCGCATTATGCATTACTCTTCTCTTACTATGCCCACCTTCAAGTGCTAGTTCAGCATCAAAATTAGCCCCACAACTTTTCAACCATTCAATCGCTTTCGGGCCATTCTCAACCATAAACCGAACCATTTCTTCGTCATTATGGTAACTGCCAGCCTTCATTGTATCAGCCACATGCGCCTCAAAATCATCCTCATTACTAACAACTGCAGCAATACCACCTTGGGCATACTTGGTGCTTCCTTCATCAATTTTTGACTTAGTCAGCACTACAACATCTCGAAATTCACTTACCTTTAGTGCAAAAGTTAGACCCGCAATTCCAGACCCAATAACTACAATAGGTGGTTTCATATAGCAAAAAATAAGGATTTCTATTATATTGTATGCCGTTAATAATTCAAATATACAATGGCATTCAAAGGAAGACCCGAACTATTACTCCCAGCAGGGGATCTAGAAAAACTCAAATTCGCATTTCAGTACGGTGCAGACGCTGTATACGCTGGATTACCAGCAGCAAGTCTACGTGCAAGACCTAACGGATTTGGACGAGAAGACCTTATAGAAGGGGTAAAATACGCACATGATCTCGGAAAGAAAATTTATATTACTGTGAATATTTTCCCGCACAATTCTAAATTACCAGTAATAGAAAAGCATTTAGAATGGTTAAGAGACGAAGTAAAACCTGACGCATTAATCGTTGCTGATCCGGGAGTAATCCACATGATCAAAGATATTTGGCCAGATTGTGAAATCCATTTATCTGTACAAGCAAACAACTTGAACTGGAGACAAATCAAATTCTGGCAAGACATGGGAGTAACTAGAGTGATTCTTAGTCGAGAACTTAGACTTAAAGAAATCCAAGAAATTCACGAAAAAGTGCCTGATATGGAGCTAGAAGCTTTCGTTCACGGTGCTATCTGTATTGCTTACTCTGGACGATGCCTGATTTCAAACTATATGTCCCACAGAGACCCCAACATGGGAACATGCTCACATTCATGCAGATGGAAATACAAAGTCCACATCGAAGAAGAAAAACGACCAGGTGAATTCTACCCATTCGAAGAAGACGAACACGGATCATACATGATGAACGCAAAAGACCAATGTCTGATTCCTTACTTAAAAGAACTAGCAGACGCTGGAGTATGCTCACTCAAAGTAGAAGGACGTGCCAAAACAATTTATTACGCAGCAACAGTTGCTAAATACTACGACCTGGCACTCAAAGATATGCTAGACGGTAAGCCATTCAATCCAGAGCTACTTGAAAAAGTTAGAAGAACAGCACACAGACCAGATTCACCAGGATTCCTTTTTGGTACAACAGAAGACAGCGTTTATTACGACAAAAACCGACCAGTAAACACTTGGCTTTATACTGGTGTAGTTAGAGAAGTTCTCGGTGACAAAAAGTATCTGATCGATGTTAGAAACAAAGTCGAAGTTGGAACAGAAATTGAAGTAGTGACTCCCGAAAAAGACTTTATGAGTAAAGTAGAAGCAATCATTCACCCTGAATCAAAAGAAGAAGAGCAAGCAGCTCATGGTGGTAACGGCGAACGAATCTTCATCATAGAAGGAGACATGCCAGTTGGATCTTTCATTAGACAGCAATCAGAAAACGCAGAAGGAGCAAGCGAAGACGCAAAATTCGAATGCCCAGTATCAGCTGATCAAGTATAGAAATGAAAAACATCGTTCTTATAGGAATGCGAGGCAGCGGAAAATCTAAACTTGGTTCAAAGCTAGCATATCAACTAAACATGGATTATCTAGACATAGATAAAGAAGTTGAACGTACTGCAAGAATGAGTATCCCAGAAATTGTAGAACAAGAAGGATGGGAGAAATTCCGAGAACTCGAAAGCAAGGTTGCAAGGCAAATGGCTTTTCTAGATGACCACATAATCTCAACAGGCGGTGGCATAATCCTAAACGAAGAAAATATGCTAAACCTAAAAGCCAATGGCTTAGTGATTTATCTCAAAACTGACCCTGAGATTTTAGAAGAAAGAATCAAAGACTCTGATCGTCCTGACCTAGGAGCAGACTTAGCTGAAATCTATGAGCAAAGAAAAGAACTTTATGAAAACTACTCAGACATCGTTTTCGACGTAACAGAAGACGACCTAAGAAAGAAAACTCAGAACCTAACAACTTTAGTCAGAACTTACTTCAGACGCTGATTTTTCAAAGTAAAGTTTCGGCTCATCCTTGAGCTTAGTAATCTCGAACATTCTATTCAAAGCTAGTTTCGAGTTTTTGATTATCGATTTATCGACAGAAACTTGGTTCACTACATTTTCATCTGCAATAGATTCAAGATTCCAAAGCAGATGTTCAGGAGTAGTTCTGTCCATCATGCTGCACATACAAATTGGTTTACCGAGAAGCTTAATATCTTTATCAGGATGCTGCTTAGCAAGTCGTCCAACTAGATGAACTTCTGTCGCAACTAGCCATTTAGAACCAGCAGCTGCCGCTTCAATTTTCTTAATTATAAACTCTGTCGATCCCATAAAGTCACTTGCAGCTGCAACTTCTTCAGGTACTTCTGGATGCACTAGCACATTAATCTCAGGATCTTTCTCTCGAGCTTCTTCAATATCTTTAATCATAAATCTATCATGCACAGGACACATTCCATCCCAAAGAATAACCTTAGCTCTTCGTAGCTCCTCATGACTAACACCAAGACCAGGTCTTCTATGATAGATCTGAAGAATTCTATCTCTCGGCACTCCATATATCTTTGAAATATTTCGACCTAAATGCTGATCAGGGAAAAAGAACACCTTATCATATTTACTTAACCCCCAAGTCACAACATCAAGCGCATTAGTTGAAGTACAAATAGTACCGCCATGCTCACCACAAAAAGCTTTCAGTGAAGCATAGCAATTTATGTATGTAATCGGACAAATAGTCTCATCAACAAGTATATTAGTTATCTCGTCCCAAACTCTTCTAACATCTTTGTCTTTTGCAGAATCTGCCATTGGGCAACCTGCAGTCGCATCTGGCAATGTCACAACTCTTTGACCATTGTTAACAATATCGGCAGTCTCAGCCATAAAGTGAACCCCACAGAAAATAATATAATCTGCAGTTTTGTTGTCTCGGGCAAGCATAGACAGTTTCAGCGAATCACCAGTAGCATCAGCAAATTGATAAACAGAATCCCTCTGATAATGATGAGCTAATATAAAAACTTTATCACCAAGTTTTTCTTTAAGAACCCGAATTCGTTCGAAGACTTCTTCTTTCGGCAAATTCTTGTATTTATCAGGTAGGATATTTTGCATAGCAATCAGATACTACTCTATTTATTCTTGAATTAAAACTACAGGTTCTTCACTAGAGCTTTCTTCGGCTTCACAGCTACCCATTAATAAAGCTCCGAGTCCAATCGCAGCAATACTTGCTCTATATGCAATCATACGAGTCCGTAGGCGTTGCAAACATGCCTTATCACCATTTTGCACTTGCTCTAGGGTAGTCACAACTTTGTCTGCAACAACATTTCTTGCTTGTGCCGCCCGAAGCGCAACTAACGCAGCTTCCTGCTGAGGTGCAGATAAATCAGAAAAATTCTTCACAAAACCATACCTAGTTCCAGGAGTATCAACCACCGGTAATCCTTTCACCAAGTCTCGTGCTGGGCCCCTGGTAGTTGTCGGAACAAAGATTTTCTTCTTTGGAATCATGAAAAATTTATAAATTGTGTAGTATCTTACAATTTACAAAATAAGTGTCAATACATAGCTTTACTAAGCCGGAAAAACATCCCAAAAAGTAGGAAAAGTCTTCGACACACAACCGGGATCCAAAATCTCAATCTCGGGTTCAATATATTTAAGAACAGCAAAACACATAGCCATTCTATGATCATCATAAGTCTCAATTTGAGCAGGCATAAGCTTTTCTGATCCAACAATCTCAAGCCCATCATCAAAGGCCATCAAGTTAACACCAAGTTTACGAAGTTCGGTCTCAAGCGCATTCAACCTGTCACACTCTTTAAACTTCAAGTTATGAAGCCCAGTCAGCCTAGATTTTCCTTTAGCCACAGCACACAAAACAGCTAAAGTCATTGCACTGTCAGGGAACTCTTTGCAATCAATTTCAATTCCTTTAAGTTCACCTGGTGAAACGGTTGCTCCATCAACATTTGCACCTAGTTTTTTTAATGCACCAAGCAATTTAATATCTGCCTGCTGTGTACTTAACGGAACATTATTAACAGTTACAGGGCCATCAATAGCCCCAAGCGCCCAAAAATAACTTGCCGATGAAGCATCACCCTCGACTTCATATTGGTCACCTGCCATAAAGTCTCTTATAACTGACTCAGTCAAATCAACATAAGGTTTAGAAACAAGCTCACCCTCAACCTCAACTTCAAACTTCTCATCCAAAAAAGCATTAGTAATCATCAGCCCAGACAAGTACTGCGAGCTAATATCACCTTTAACTTTTGTAGAACCAGTCAATGAACCACCAATAATTCTGAGAGGCAAGTAGCCTTCTTCACCAAGATATTCAATCTGAGCACCAAGAGGCAACAAAGCATCGACTAAGTCTTTAATTGGTCTTTCAAGCATTCTATCGTTACCAGTTACAACCCAAGTCCCTTCAGTAACGCACAGAGCTGGAATCATAAATCTAGTTGCAGTACCCGCATTGTTCATAAAGAATTCAGCTGAATCCACAGAAATATCAGAACTATCAACCTCAATATTAAATGCCGAATTTGACACCTCTTCAATCTTAATCTCACACCCAAGCTTACGAAAAGCTTCAACCATGACATCGGTATCATCAGACTTTAGAACATTTTTAACTACAGACTTTCCACGTTTTAAAAACGCCATCACTAAAGCCCGATTAGAAATACTCTTTGAAGGTGGAACACTATAAGTATTTTTCATACAACTCTTCAGATAATTTTACAAAAGTCTCTTTATCGATTTCATCAACTTTCACTTCAGATCCGGGCACAGAAATAAACGACATCACACACTTATCTTCATGGATGTTCTTCTTGTCATTGAGCATGATTTGCCACATCTCATCAAGATCATACTCTGCAGGAACATATTCAAGATCAAGCTGCTTAAACGAATCTTCAATAACTTCTAGATCATCAAGAACTCCAAGCGAATTCGCTATATAAGATTCCCAAAAAGTACCAAACAATACAGCTTGCCCATGTGAAATCTTGTAATCAGACATAATCTCAATAGCATGTGCAACAGTATGACCAACGTTAAGCCA
>JAUHYY010000070.1 GCA_030426295.1 bacterium | reverse complement strand
GCTAACTCAAGTCTTGTATTATCTACGACTTCACCAACAACCAAATCTCTAACTGTCTCGGCATCTGTACTGTTAGAAGTTATTTCTGCTGCAGAAACACTAATCGTAGTATTTTCAGTATGTGGACCCATGATCAAAAATAAAGGTTTTAATACTACGATCTACTCGAGCCTATGTCAATAACTCACCATACGCATCAAGCATCTCATTATGTGAGAAATTTTCTTTAGCAGTTTTTTGACCTGTATCAGCAAGCTTTTCCATTTTCTTCTTACTTCGAAGCAAGCTCTCAATCTCATAAACAAAATTAGCAATAGGGGATACTACACAATCTTTGCCATTCTTTAGCATAGAGGCAACACCTACCTGGTCACTAATTATTGTTGGAGTCCCAGTAGCCATTGCCTCAAGAACCACAAGCCCAAACGGATCTTTCTTAGTAGCTGCTAAAACGAATATATCAACAGTCTGCATAAATGCTGCAACTTCAGTTTTCTCCAGATACGGATAATTAAATACCCCAGCTTTCTTAAGTTTCTTCTCATAAGGACCAACCCCAACTGTCAGAAATTCAATTTCAGGCATCCTCTTCTTTGCATCAATTAATACCTGCATACCTTTATCTTCAGTGAGTCTACCAACATAGCCAACTTTTTGAGCTGATCCATGCAACTGTTCTCGTAGCTTCTTAGGCAATACACCAGCATCTTGCAGCTTAGTAAAATACTTCGTGTTGATTGCATTAGGAATCACTTTAACCGAATCAATTCCTATATCTTTCTTCATCATTTCAGATACAGTAACTACTTCAACAAATTGTGCTAAAAATTTGTACAATAGCTTCCATGGATTCTTATAAAACCACCCACCTATACGAGCGTGCTCGAGCCAAATTACAGGAATATTCATGAATAAGCACCACGGAGTCATTAGAAGCTTCTCCCCAAAGCTAAGCATATAGATATGAGGTCGCTTCTTCGCTCTAATTCTACTTACCAAAAAGAATGCCCATATATACAAAAAGGGGCTAACAAGACTAAACATCAGCAGGCTCCACATTGTCACAGGCGGCTTATAAAACCATACCTCTTCAGTCTTGATCTTATTGTCACGCGCAAGCTCCATTAAAACTGGGCAACTAGTCAAAAATTCTACTTTTTGACCCAGCGCTTTATAATGTTTAACAACATCTAAAGTATGAAGTTCTTCACCACCAAGTTGTGACTTAAAAGGGAACCGAGTTACAATAACAGTTTTAGGAGGAGTCCCATCCATAAATTAACAATTAACAATCAACAATTAACCTGTTATCCTAATTATAGCTAACAGATAACCTTAAATACATGCCAAAAGAAGGCAACAAAAAGGATCTACAAAAAGTAGCATTTATAGGTAAAGCAGGACTTCACGATCATAAAGCTTTAATTGAAGAGGCCTATAATTATTTGTTAAAAAAGAAAAAAGAAGTATATTTCGACGAAAACATTGGGGAACTTCTCAAGCAAGATTCAGAACCACGAGAAGAACTCCTTAAAAAAGTAGACCTAGCAATAGTACTCGGCGGAGACGGAACACTCCTGCAAACCGCTCAAGCTCTTAGTAATAGAGTTGTTTACTGTTACGGTATCAATTTCGGTAATGTTGGTTTCTTAACAGAAAGCACAAAAGAAAAGATGCTTGCTGGGCTCAAAAGAATCATAAGCCAAAAATTTGTAGTAGATAAGAGGTCACTCCTAAGAGTTACAGTTTACAGAAACGGACACAAAATGAGAACTCATCTAGCTCTAAACGATGCAGTAATCAATCAAGGAGTTAAAGCCCGACTTATTAAACTAAGACTCGAAATGAACCAACGTAAAGTTAGTACTTTCGAAGCAGACGGCCTAATCATTGCAACTCCAACCGGATCAACTGGCCACTCATTATCTGCAGGCGGACCAATCGTTCACCCAAAGATGGACGCACTAATTGTGACGCCAATCTGTCCAGTATCATTGGCTCAAAGACCAATCGTTATGCCAAACGACAGACAGCTCAAAGTATTCGTAGAAACAGAACGTGACCACCTCGAACAAATCGCAATGACCATCGACGGTCAACAAAGCTTCGGTCTTGAATACGACGACGAAGTTAAATTCAGAAAATCACGACGTCACTTATACCTAATAAGAATGACAGGTGAAAACTACTACAGATCACTTAGAGCTAAGCTAGGGTGGGGGGATTAACTTAACCCATAACTTCACCAACTTCAGCTGCAGTACTTTGAGTATCTATTGTTACATACTTAGATGGAACAAAATACTTTTTGTCTCTGTATACAATGATTTTACCTATAGGTAGCTCGTTAACTGTATAGGCATTAGTCCATCTTTCAATAAGTTCTGCATCTCGATACTCGCCCTCCTTAAAGAATATACTTTCAACATCATCTGTAATTGTCAAAGTAAGAGGATCAATATGAAACTCTTTAGCAAGTAACAGTTCAGCTTCAGTTAGATTTGTTACTAAGTATAACGAGCTATTTGTACCATGGTCTTCTTCTACAGTACTTAATGTTCTTGTGTGTAAATAAGCTGCTCCATCAGATCCAGCATACAGAAGTGTTGTTGCTCCATTATCAATAGTGATGCCGTCATCATGATTGTAAGTTTCAGGAACATGTCCCAAATTTTCAACTTCAACTTTTGAAACATCTCCATAAGCCTCAACACACTCTTCAAGTGAGCTAAATTGAGTCTGTCTGTCTAATCTTTTTGCCATAATTTTAATATCAAATACAAGAGGCGATTATAGTTAAGAAACCACCAAAGTCAAATTAAAGCCACTATTGCTAACTCAAAACCGCCTTAATTCTTCGTACTCCTCTAGATGAGCTTTGTTCTTTCTTAATTTTAAATGCTCCAAGCTTACCTGTATTTTCAGCATGAGGCCCCCCACAGAACTCAGCAGAGAACCATCCTTCTACAGGATTAGATTCGTCTCCGGTTTCTATTCCACCCATGAAGTATACAGTTACAACATCGGGGTATTTTTGACCGAATTCCATTTCAGCACCAATGTTGGCAGCATCGTCTTGTTTCATTTCAAATCTTCTAACTGGCAAGTCTTCTTTGATTTTTTCGTTAACCATATCTTCAACTTCCTGCTTTTGCTCATCAGTCATCTTTTCTTCATGATTGAAATCAATTCTTAGCCTTTCAGCAGTAATATTACTTCCTCTTTGCTTAACGTGATCACCCAGAACAATCTGCAATGCTTTAAGCAGCAGATGATGAGCTGTATGCAAGTTTGTAGTTGCTTCTGAATCATCAGCAAGTCCACCTTTGAACTTTTGTTCTGCTCCAGCACGTGATTTTTCTTGATGCTTTTTGAATGCTTCATGGAATCCATCAACGTCTACTTCTAGTTCATATTCAGAAGCTAGTTCTTGAGTCATCTCAAGAGGGAATCCATAGGTGTCATAAAGTTTGAAAGCCATACGACCACTTACTTTACCACCGTGCTCTTTCATTATATGTAGCATTTTGTTGAATTCCTTTTCTCCATTCTGAAGAGTCTCTGCAAATTGTTTTTCTTCACGTTCAAGTTCTGTAAGAATCTTTTCTTCATTTTGTTTAAGTTCAGTATAGAAGTCAGAGTATGTAGCAATAACAGTTTTTGCTAGGTCCACGGTGAATTCACCTTCAAGCCCAATCTTACGACCATGTCTAATTGCTCGACGTATAAGGCGTCTTAATACATAACCTTGATCAGTATTTGAAGGAGTAACTCCTCTTGGATCACCAAGAATAAATGCAGCAGCACGAATATGATCAGATATAACTCTGAATGATTCTTCAATCTCCTCTGATCCGTTTTCTTTTAGGTAATCAATAATGCCTGAGAAAAGCTCAGTCTCAAAATGACTTTGCTTACCTTGCATGATTGCAGTCAAACGCTCAAGCCCAAGACCTGTATCAACATTCATCTGCTCAAGTTCGGTAAAGTTTCCACTCTCATCTTTGTTGTATTGCATGAAGACGTTGTTCCAGATTTCAACATAGTAATCGTTTTCATCATTTGGAGCATGTTGCAGTTCTTCTCCTTCAGGTCCACAGTAATAGAAGATTTCTGTATCAGGACCACATGGACCAGTCTGCCCGGCAGGACCCCACCAGTTTTCTTTCTTACCAAAGAAGAAAATTCTCATTGGATTATCGCCAGCATTTTCAGCTCTTACGAATCCAAGTTCTTCCCAGTATCCAGCTGCTTCTTCATCTTTAGGGACTTGATCATCACCTTCATAACAAGTCACACATATTTTTTTAGGATCAAGACCAAAAACTTCAGTCAAAAGTTGATAACTCCAGTTAATAGATTCTTTTTTAAAGTAATCACCAAGTGACCAGTTACCAAGCATTTCAAAGAAAGTAAGATGAGTATTATCACCAACCTCATCAATATCATCAGTACGTACACACTTTTGCACATCAACAAGTCTTCTCCCTTTCGGATGAGCTTGCCCAAGTAGGTACGGCACAAGTGGATGCATCCCAGCAGTTGTAAATAAAACTGTCGGATCATTCTCTGGAATTAGTGATGCGCTTGGAATTTCTGCATGACCACATTTTTCGACAAAGAAATCGATATATTTTCTACGTATTTCTGAAGCTTTCATAATTAGTATTAGCGATTAGCCGAAGCTTATCCTAGCATTTACGACTAGTCAAAAAAAGGTTAATCTTTAGTCATGAAAAAAATCCTCAAAAAAATAGATAAACTTTATGCGGGAGTAGTCTTAGCCATCGCTGCAACGATACTTTTAATTGGAGGATTAGAGACTATTAGAGTACTTGAGTTCCCAAACTCAAACATAGAGTTCTTGCCTGCCGATAACACGGTTTTTGCAGTAGAGTGGGTAGATGAGCAAGCCAAAGAACTAATTGATTTAGTTGGGATAGCCAACGCAAGAGCCATAGTAATGATGGATGAACAAATTCTAGATGCTGATCTTGCGGCAAAAGTAAGACGAACAGATTCAAGATCAAAAGCTTACGCAAGAATTAATATAGACAACGAAAGTCACAATTTACTAGTTTACCAATCGATAAATACAGAAGGTTTGGTTAGCCCATACAACGGATGGCACATCTTAACTCAAAATCAAAAAACATATATAACAGACAGCCGAAAAGTAATCGAACTTCTTTCAAAGCCATACACAAAAGTAGGTGACCTGCCAGAATACAGAGACTCAAACTCAAACGTTCCAAAACTTACTTTCGCTCAGGTTTATTTCAATCACTCAATGCCGCTTCAAGCTGATTCAGAAAACCAATACATCAATAGACTAATATCTCTAAGAAGCTTACTAGGAGTAACAACTGCATCAATCTCAATCGATTCAGATGGGATCTACATTTCAACTTACACAAATCCAGCAAACCAAGAAGAAACAAAATTCCCATTCACTCCAAAAAAATACACAGCCAGTCTCATGAATCATCTGCCAACAGGCGCTGATGCAATCTTTGGTGGCGTAGCGGCAGTTTTCCAGATGCGTGGATTGGTCACG
>JAUHYY010000069.1 GCA_030426295.1 bacterium | reverse complement strand
GTATTGCGCAGATTGGTAAGGCATTTAGAAATGAGATTACTCCAGGTAATTTTACATTTAGAACTCGTGAGTTCGAACAAATGGAAATCGAGTACTTTGTTAAACCAGGTGATCAAGAAAAATATTTTGATGAATGGAAACAAGCCGTTTGGGATTTCTATAAAGGTATTGGTGTACGTGAAGATAAAATGAGATGGCGTGCACACGATGCTGATGAACTTTCACATTATTCGTCACGAACTGAAGATATTGAATATGAATTCCCATTTGGGTGGGGAGAATTATTCGGTTTAGCTGATAGAGGTCAATTTGATCTTTCTCAGCATGAAGAGTTTTCTAAGCAGAAATTGCATTATCAAGATCCTCAAACGAATGAAAAGTTTGTACCTGCGGTGATTGAGCCTTCATTTGGTTGTGATAGATCTGTGCTTACTGTGATGCTTGATGCTTACAGAGAAGATGAAATGGGTGGTGAAACTAGAGTTTATATGGCTTTTGATCCTAAAGTTGCGCCTGTTAAGGTTGCTGTGTTCCCATTAATGAAGAAAGAAGAGCTGCAAGGCCCTGCTAAAGAGATTTATAACTCACTTAAGTCTAAGTTTAACGTTGAATACGATGAAAGTGGTGCAATTGGTAAAAGATACCGACGGCAAGATGAAATTGGTACGCCTTACTGTATTACTGTTAATTATGATGGGCTTGAAGATGGAACAGTCACATTGCGAGATCGTGATACTGGTGAGCAGAAAAGAATTAAGATAGATGAGATTGATCAGTATTTAGCATTATAGTATTGACTTTACGGGTGTTTAGTTTATAGTATTGCCTTTATTTAATGCGCAATATGGTTTTGGATTCTTCAGTAGAATCGGTAGTAGAACGTCCTAAAGTTCGTTTGTCGGATCAGGCTAAATATGACCAGGGGAATGCTGCTTTGATGGGGATAGTTAAGGGTGTTGACAGTGGTAAGAATAGAGCGGGGCGTATTATTGCTAAGGGAATTAAAGATGGAGAGCTTGGTTTAGGTGATATTGATTTAGCAGCCTTAACAAAGGCTGACTCAAAAGAATTTGTTTATGGTGTTTCTCGTACTTTATCTGATGATGTAGAGCGACATTTTAGTGGTTATATGACAAATTTTTATGAAAATCATAAAAAAGTTGTTAGGGATGGGGGAGAAGATGATGATTCGATAAGTATATTTTCATCTAGAGATTTTTCTGATTTGGCTGAAGTTTATCCATTTCTTGCTTCTGTGATTCGTGATTTTGCTTTGGCTGAGTACGTGTCTGGTGAAGTTCATTATAAGCTTAATATTGAAGCGCAGTCATCACCAATTAGAGCTGATGTTCTTAAATACCTTGATGATGCAGTTCAAAATAAAAGAGTAGAAATTAATTATCATAGCTTCACATTAGCTCCTGGTTTAGTAAATGCTGTTAGGCAGTATTATAGGATTGCTATGGTTATACCTGTTGTGTTTTACAAGCAGTTTGGTAGGCATATTACTGCAGAAGAATTTTCTGAAATATTAAGAAATTCTAAGTTTTTAGTTGGACTTTTATCTCAAATGCATTTGGGTGGGTTCACTAAGTTTGATGAAAGAGCATCGGTTCCTTTTGATAAGTCTAAACTTATTGGACGATTGGCTCTTTTGTTGCCTGAGGAATGTGTGATAGGTGATACTGAAAGAGGATTGGCGATTGGTTTCAAAGATTATCCTAGGTCTGATGATGAGACACCTCAGCTTGGATGCCCATTTTCTGGATTAAATAAGCTGATTTTTGAACTTGTTGTTCCTAATCTAGAAGAAATGTTTAGGCCAATGCTTGATGAAGGAGATTCAAATAGTTATGTTTGTGGTTATTATAGGTTGCTGCTGCTTGCAACTGATATGTTGTCGAAAAAAAAAGTTTTAAAGGTGTCTGAAGAAGATCAGACTGAATTTGATCTGTCTAGAGGCAAAATGTTAGAGATTGTAGAGCAGAATAGAGATGTTGATGCTTTGAGGATTGCTGCTGAAGTTCGAAGAAAAGTTGAAAAAAGTGGTTGTCCCTATAAACAAAAAGATTCAAAAAAAATGAACCCTTCTGTCGTTAAGCCTACAGTCTATGGAGTGGCTTCATCTATGCAGTCTGATTTAGCGCAAATTTATTTTCCTGAGTTTGGATCTGTTTATCAAGATCATAAGTTTGAAACTGGTACCTTGATTAGATGGAGGCGTTTAGAAGAAGATCTTTTAGCTGAACTTGATTCTTTAGACCCTATAACTTTTAAGATTGTTATTGATCAGTTATATATGGAGCTTCACTATTTTTTCTGTAAGGATTCTTGGTATGATTATATGGCTAGAGGAAAAGGTGATGAAAAGTCGTTAGCTTTTCTTGATTTTGCTGCTCAGTCAAGGCTGACTCAACATTATGGACAGGAATTTATTATTGTCGGTGGGTTACGTAATTCTATTAAAAATTATTTTTCTTTAATTGCTGCTATACCTGTTATTTTTGTTCAGCAGTTTGGTAGAAAGTGTACCTTTGAGGAATTTGTTGAAATCATGGACTCTATTCAAGATTTAACTGGTATTTTAGCTCAGTTGCATTTCGATAAGATGATTGCTTATGAAACTTCTAAAGCAGGTGGTACTAGAGTTGGTCGTTTCAGTATCCCTCTTGATAAAGGGTATGTAATTGGTAGGAAAAGAAATAATAAATTGGGAATTATGCCTAGATGCCAAACTATTTATAAGGCTTATGAAGGTGAAGTTGGTCAAATGCCTCAGGTTGGTTGTCCATTTAAGGGATTGAATAGGAGGGTTTATGAATTTATTCGACCTAATATGTTGGAGGTTTTTGCTGATTTAGAAGATCCTGATGCTCATGATGCTTATTTAAGTAGGGTTTCTGGTTAATACTTTAATAAATATTATCTTTATACCCTTTCAAAAAGGGCTTATTTCTGGTATAATAATAAGATTATTAAGCGCTATAAATGGACGTTCTAAAACAAATATTAAATTTGTTACTAACATTATTCACTTTTTGGATGTTCTGGAAGGTAGCAAAATTGTTTTTTCATTATTTTGCTGCGAAGAAATCAACTAAGGATTTGGTCTACATAAAGGTCATTCTGCCACGTGAAGATTCTCATAAAGATAGAGAAGAAGAAGTTGAAAAAGACTTTAGAGAAAAGATTGGAGTGATGTCTCAGCTTTATCGTTCTTTACATGAGATTCGTGAGTTAGATTTTAGAAATAGGTTACTAGTGTGGTTATTTCAGTTAGATATAATTTCTTTTGAACTTGTTTGCGAGAATAAAAAAGTTGGTTTTCATATTTCAACTTATAAAAAGTATCAAGAATTGGTTGAGAAGCAGATAACTTCTTATTATTCAGATGCTCATATCGATATACACGAAAAGGTTCAGCTTAAGAAAAAAGGTCAGTTTTTAAGAGGATATTTTGCTTTCCTTGTGAAACAGAGTTGGTTTCCGATTCAGATGTATAAAGAGATTGAGAATGATCCCTTGAATTCGCTTACTAATGTGATGTCTAAGCTTGAAGAAGATGAAATGGCTATGATCCAAGTTATGATTAGGCCTAGAGGTGCAAAGTGGCAAAAGAAAGCACGTGAGTTTGCGACTAATTTCTTTAAGACAGGTAAGAGAAAGAAAGGATTTTTATCTAAGATCCCTGTGATCGGATGGTTTAATGAATTATTGATTACGCTTGTGTTTGGATACGATAGTGTAGTTGGTAAGCAAAATGCTCCGGGTGCTAGTAGTGGTGATAGCTTTATTAGAATGCTTCAGACTGAAGAAGAAGTTGCTAAGAATATCGGCGCTAAAGCTGAACAAATTGGTTTTGATGCAGTGATAAGAGTTTTTGCTTCTACTAAGTCTAAAGCCCGAACGATTGAAATTTTAAATAATATTTTTGTAGCCTTTAATGTGTTTAAGGATGCTGCAAGTAACTGGTTCCAGATGCGAAGAATTGTTCCTATAGATTCAATCAATAACTGGTTGATGAATTATAGTTTTGTTAATAGATACTTTAAATTTGGTGAAAAGAGTTCGATTTTGGTTCCTGATGAACTTGCTAATATTATCCATTTCCCAAGTAGTATTTACAATTTTACGCCAATTATTGATTGGCTTAAGTACAAAGTTTTACCAGCGCCACTTGATACACCTGAGGAAGGCTTGTATCTAGGTAACAACATGTTCAGAGGTGCTGTTACAAAAGTTCACTTTAAACGTGATGATAGAACTAAACATCATTATATAATCGGGAAATCTGGTACTGGTAAATCTAATTTGATTAGTTTCTTGGCTCGTCAAGATGTGCAGAATGGTGAAGGTGTTTGTGTTATTGATCCACATGGGGATCTTGTAGAAGATATTCTTACTTATGTTCCAAAAGAACGTGCTAAAGATATTATTGTGTTTGATCCTTCAGATTTAGAACGGCCTATGGGGCTTAATATTCTTGAAGCTAGAAATCCTGAAGAGCAAGATATGGTTTCCTCGCAAGCGACAGAGATTTTCATTAAGCTGTTTGGTGATGAGATCTTTGGTCCACGTATTCAGCATTACTTCAGGAATGCGTGTTTGACTTTGATGGATGATCCAGATGAAGGGGCGACACTTATCGATGTTCCAAGAATGTTTACCGATGAAGCATTCATGCAATATAAAGTTAAGAAAATTAAGAATCCAGTGGTTAAATCTTTCTGGGAGCATGAGTATGCAAATACAGGTCAACGTGAGAGACAGGAGATGATTCCGTATTTCTCTGCTAAGTTTGGTCCATTCATTACCAATACGGTAATGCGTAATACTATTGGTCAGACTAAGTCAGCCTTTGATATTAGAAAGGTGATGGATGAAGGGAAGGTACTTCTTATTAATCTTTCAAAAGGTAAGATTGGTGATCTAAATACTCAGCTTCTTGGTTTGATTCTTGTATCTAAGATTCAGATGGCGGCCATGAGTAGAGCTGATATGCCAAAGAAAGATCGTAAAGATTTCTATCTATATGTTGATGAGTTCCAGAACTTTGCGACAGATTCGTTTGCAACAATTCTTTCTGAAGCTCGTAAGTATAGACTGAATCTAATTATGGCCCATCAGTATATTAACCAGCTGGTGTCGACTAAGTATGGTAGTACGAGTTCTGCGATTCGTGATGCCGTATTCGGTAACGTGGGTACTATGATGTCATTTAAAGTAGGTGCCGAAGATGCAGAGTATCTTGCGAAAGAGTACTCTCCGACTTTAAGTGAGCAAGATATTATTAATATTGCAAACTATAAGACTTATATAAAACTGAACATTGATAATACAACTTCGAGACCATTCTCACTTGAGACAATTTATGATACTTCAGGTCAAAGTCAGAAGATTGCTGACATTATTAAAGAGTACTCAAGAATGAAGTACGGTCGAAAGAAAGAGTTCGTAGAACAAGAAGTTGGTGCACGTATAGGGTTTGATTTTTAAGGTGTTATATTGACTTATCCTGTTTTGATGTTAAGATGCGTTCTTGATAATTATTTTATTATGAGAGAAA
>JAUHYY010000068.1 GCA_030426295.1 bacterium | reverse complement strand
ACAAAGTTGCTATGAAGGCTATCAAAAAAGTTTTCGCTGGTTTGCTTGCTGCAGTTTCTGTTGCTGTGCTAGCTGTTCCTGCGACTGGTCTAGCTTACCACAACTCTTATAACAGAGTTTCTGGTTATGAGTACGATACAGTAAGAACTTCTTACTATGTACCAGTAACTAAATGTGACTACTACGGTTGTTATACTTCTTACGAGAAGAGATATAAAACAACTAAAGTAGCTAGACCTACATACAGAAGAGTATCTACTTCTTCATCTAGTTCATATAATAACGGTTACTACAACGGTTATGACAATGGTTACTACGATGGTTCAAGAGGTTACTCTTACAACAATACTTCTTACAATAGTTACTATAACAACTATTCTAGAAGTAACTACAATGGTTACAATAACTACTACAACAGAAACTACGGTAGTTACTACAATAACCAATATGGAAACAGATACTACTCTGCTCCATACAACTCTTACTACACAAGCTACTACTACTAGTAGTCTGATTTAATAAGACTTTTAAACCCTGTTAATTATTTAGCAGGGTTTTTTGGTATCATTTTCTTTAGTCTGTCTTTTCTGTTTTTGGTGATTGCGAATCTATGCGCTTCATCTCGTAATTTTTGCACAAGGTTTAGTGCTGGGGTTCCTTCAGGTAGGTTTATGTTTTTGCCGTCATCAGTGAAGAATTCCTCTTCTCGTTTTGCGAGTGAGATAAATGGAATGTCGATACCGAGTGACTCTTTTGCTTTTAGGGCTGAAGATAGTTGACCTTTACCACCGTCGATTACGATTAGGTCTGGTTGTTTTGAGAATGAAGAATCAACTTGTTGTTTTTTGTAGTATGAATGGGTGAACTCGTCATGGTTTATTGCCTGGAATCCACTATCTTCAAATAGTTTTTTATTGTCTTCAGGGTTAACTAGGATTTTGTCTGATTTAATCTTTTTAAGAGTTGTGAGTAAGAATTTTTGTGTTAAGTATTCATCTTTTGCGTCGATTTTTATTTCAGTGATTTTTGCTTCTTTTTCGTTTGATTCAATTATTAAGTGCATTAGTTCTTCTTTCTCTTTGAATAAGCTGTATTTGTCTTTCTTTTTTTTTACTTTGTATTCCTTTGGAAGGTTAGCAACGTATTTTAGTCTTCGCAGTAATACTTCGTGCATAGATTTGAAGTCGTCTATCTCCCCTTCTTTTAGAGTTTTTAAGTTGAATATTCTGTAGTCAGATTTTTTCGATTCTCCGTTTTCAAATACGACCATGCTGCCTACAGTTTCTGAACCACCAAGGTGTGAAATGTCGTAGCATTCGATTCTAGTTGGTATCTTTGGTAAGTCGAGTACCTCTTTGAGGTCTTTGATTTGTTTTAGTGGGTTATTCTTTTCTTCGCTTAGCCATTTGATTTTCATTTGTTTTGCATAGCTTGTTGCATTTTTTGTAGCAAGTTTAATTAAGTGGTCTTTTCTACCAATTTTTGGGATTTCAAATTTCACTTTTGTTCCTCGAAGGCTAGATAAGAATTCTTCTAAGGCTTCTTGGCTCTCTAGTTTTTCGGGAATAAGAATGATCTTTGGGATTGATCCAGCTTCTGGGTAGTACTGCGTGATGAAGTCTTCAAATATGTCTTCTGATTCAGAGTTTTGCTTGTCTGATAAAATGAAGTTTTCTTGGCTAATTAGTTTTCCTTCTCTAATTTGGAAAAGGTTTGCAAAATATTTACCTTGGCTGTTAATGATGTCGATGACATCCATCTCTTCGTTTGTAGGGGTAGAGATTTTTTGTTTTTCAATTATGTTTTCAATTGATTGGATGTTGTCTCGTGCTTTTGCAGCTAGTTCGAATTCTTTGTTTTGAGAATGAATAAGCATTTTTTCTTTTAGGTTTTTGAGTAGCTCGTTGTGCTTACCTTTAAGGAAATCGATTATTGATTCCATTACTTGTTTGTATTCGGTTGAGTCCATAGTACTTATACAAGGATCGTGTCCTTTATCTAGTTGGTAAATTTCGCAAGGATACTTGATGTTATTCTTGCTGTATTTTTTTAGTTTGCCTCCTTTAAGGTTTAAGATGTTTATTTTGCATCTTGAATAAGGTAGCAGTGAATTTGCTATTCGTAGACTTTTTCTGATGTCGTAATTCGAAGTTTTAGGACCAAAGTATAGTGATCCGTCATTAACCATTTTTCTCGTTATGTAGATCATTGGATATTCGTCTTGTATTGTAACTTTTATGTATGAAAAGTTTTTGCCGTCTTTCATCAAGACATTGTATTTTGGTCTTATTTCTTTGATTAGGTTTGTTTCTAGCATTATCGCTTCGAGTTCAGAATCTACAATAATGTATTCGAGATCATCAGCTCGTTTGAGCATTACAATTGTCTTTGGTGATTTATCTTTACTGTCTTGAAAGTAAGTTGCTATTCGGTTTTTTAGGTCTTTTGCTTTACCTACATAAATAACCTCGCCCTTCTTGTCGATAAACTTATATACACCAGGTTTTTTGGGTGTGTTTTTCAATATGTCTTTTGCCTTTTCTGGGCTTATCATACAATTGCGTTTAATAAGTGATATTATTATAGCGTATTATATATATTCAGATGAGAGAACAAAGTGAAAAACTTCTAAAACGCATACAATTTCTACATTCTGTAGGACGTGTTGCTCGTGCTTCTGACATTTCTGTTGAAGAGGTCGAAGCTATAAATGAGCTACTACAAAGCACAGATTTAGTGTCAAAAGATGGAGTTTATTATTTGCCTAATTATAGTCATTTAGTAGAGCTAGAGCCTAGCTACATAGCTCGAACTCATGAGTTAATGGGGCTACTTGAGAAGTATAAATATGTATTTAATAGTTGCCCTTTTGTTAAAGATATAGCTTTTTGTAATACACTTTCGCAGGGTGTCCCTAAACATGATAGCGACATAGATCTGTTTATTATATTGGATTCTAAACGTTTCTTCTTTGGTCGGTTGGTACTTTCAGCGTTGATTCATTTGAGTGGCGTTAGAAGGCATCATGCAAAGATTAAAGATAGGTTTTGCTTAAGTTTTTATGCTTCAGATAAGAATCTCGATTTTAGTGAACTGCTAATTGAAGATGATGTTTATTTTTATTATTGGTTTTATTATTTGAATTTTTTGTATGGGAATCATGAGGTGCAGTCTTCTTTAGTTGATTCAAATATTTGGTTTAAAGAATCTGATTTCGTATTTAAAAATTTAAATCTTTTTAAGCAGAACCTTTTAGCTAAGTTTGTTGAGTTGGTGTTTGGATCTTTCTTGTTTGGTTGGCTTGAAAAGTTTTGCAAGAAGTTACAGCTTAAAAGAGCCATGCAAAAGAATGTAGAATTAGATAATCCAGAGGGAGTTGTAATTAAAGATGGATTACTAAAGTTTCATGTTGTTGATATTCGAGAAGATTTTAGAGATAAGTTTTACCGTTCTTTCCCTAAGTAGTCATCTAAGAATATACCTATTGTTGCAGCTACAGGAATAGAGATTACAACACCAATTATTCCCATGAATCTGTAACCTACGAGCATAGCAAATAAAACTATGATTGGATGTAGTCCAGTTGCTTTGTTCATGATGATTGGAACGAGGATGTTGTTTTCAAGTCTTTGAATCCCGAAGAATAAGATAGTTACCCATAGTACTTGTAGACCAGAATCATTTGCTGCGATTGGCACTGCTGCTATCCATCCAATAAGTGGACCAATAACTGGTATCAATTCTGTTATACCTGCGAACATTGCAAGTGTGAATGCATATTCTACACCTAATGCTACAAGCCCAATGTATGTTGCAACACCAACTGCTACCATAAGAGCGATTTGACCTCTAAGCCACTGACCTATTTTTAGTTTTATAGCATTTGTTTTTTGTGTGATGTATTTACTGTATTTTGAAGGGAAAATACTGTGAATGAATTTGTCGATTAAGTGTTCATCTACAGTGATGAAGTAAACAAGAAGTAGTACAAGTATTCCGTTAGCAATACCGTTAGATACATTTATGAATACCTTGAATGCGCTACCAGAGAATTTGAATAATTCTGTTCCAAGGTTCGCAAGATTGTTTTCGAGTGCAGCTGATAGTCCACCTGCGTCAACGTTAGCGAAGGCTGAGTTAATCATTGGTTTTAACCATTCTAAGTATGCAGGAAGGTCAATGTTTCCTTCAGCTAAGTTCTCAATTAAGTCTTGTGCTTGTCTTGCGAGTTCCAATAGTTCGTTTGCAAGAATCGGAATAAAGTTACTAATGAATACTGTTAATAGTCCAAGTAATAGTAGGATAATTACTATTACTGAAATTGGTCTTGGTACTTTGTATTTTTCTAGTTGATCTACTGTAGGATCCAACGCCGCTGCAAATAACATAGCAACGAAGAATATAAAGATGATGTCTCTGATTTCGTATAGTAGCCAGAATCCAATAAGTAGACCGATGATTATAAGCGCACCTTTTGTTATGTCTGATAGAGATATATGTATGTATCTTTCTTCAGGTTCTTTTTTCTTTGGCTTCTTGATCTGTTTTGGTGGTTCATTTTCTATATTTTCTTCAACCATATCTTGATACTTTTTTTGAGCTTTCTTTGCGATTTTTTTAATGTGCTTTATAACCATGATAATTTGTTAATTCGATGTAATTTTAACTTGTAACTAGTGTTTGTACAATGTTTACGATTACCCAAGATAGAGTACTTATTACTAGACCGACTAATGCGTAAATTATTGTTCTCTTACCTTCGTCTTTGTTTTCTGTAATTGCTCCTACTACGTATTTGTATCCGCCAAGCATTATAAATAGCATTGAGACTGTTCCTGATGCAGCAGCACCAAGTCTTAGAACGTAAAATATGAATATACTTAGATAGGACATTTTGATCCTACCTGTCATTAAGGCGCATCCTAAAATGTCGTTTGATCCTATTGGACCGTCTACTAGACTTTCTTGATTTATTCTTAGTACGGCTTCTGTAAATCTGTTTACGGAACCTTGATTTGATTCGAAGTTTTCGTTGTCTAGCTCAAATAAGTAGATATTTTCGAAGTCTTGCATTACTAAAGTACAAATATAATTGCTGTCTAAATTTGGATTAGTAATTCTAGGCAAAATGCTTCTAGGTGGGTTTTCAATTTCTCTTTGGATCCTTTCTCTTTCAGCAGTTTCGTCTTCATCTGCAGATGCAATCGGTGTTATTACCATTAAATTTGCAATCAAAAGTAGTGAAGCGATCGATAGCGAAATAATTTTTTTCATAGATATTGTGTTTCTGTCTTTCCAAGTATAGTAGTTCTTGTTAAGATGCGCTACACTTTAAATATATTAAGCCTAAGTATTAGTATGATCCCTACAGTAGCGATTGTTGGCCGCCCAAATACCGGAAAATCAACTCTCTTTAATAAGATGGTTGGGCAAAAATCATCAATAACATATGATGAATCGGGAACTACTCGTGATAGAGTTTTCGGTCATGTATATGTTGATAACCAACCAGTTATGCTTGTTGATACTGGGGGGCTTGAGTTCGCTGAACCAACAAGTGATATTGAGTCAAATATTCAAAAGCAGACTTTGATTGCGATTGAAGAAGCTGACGTTATTATGTTTCTTATTGATGCGACTCAAGAATTAACTGCAAATGATTTTAATGCTGCACAGATACTTCGAGAGTCTAAGAAAGATGTGATTTTGGTTGCTTCTAAATGTGACTCTGCAAATATCGAAACGCATTTCTATAATATTTATGAGTTAGGTTTTGGTGATCCGATAAAGCTTTCGTCAATTCATGGTATTGGTATTCTAGATATAGAAAAAAGGATTGGATCTTTAACAAAGGATTATGAGTATGAAACTGAAGTTAAGTTCGAAGATAGAATTACTCTCAGCTTTGTGGGTAAGCCTAA
>JAUHYY010000067.1 GCA_030426295.1 bacterium | reverse complement strand
ATCAATAATCATACCTTTAGGAGAAACTAATAAAGCTTCATTAACTGCCTCAAAAAATTCTTTCTCGGTATCATCGCTAAACTGATTAATACTTATATAAAAGATATTTTCATCCAATACTTCATAAGTAACACTTTCTAGTTCAATTTTATCTCTAATAATAGATATATCTTGCGGCTCTTCGAAACCTTCTCTAACAATTGTTAGTACAACTTTGCTACCCCTTGGTCCTCTAATATTTTGAACTGCCTCTAAAAAGCTATATTCGGTAGAATCAACTTTATCTATAGCAATAACAACATCTCCAGGCTTAAGTCCAGCTCTTTCTGAAGGAGAATCTTTTAATGGTGAAACCACTGTCAAATAACCTTCTTCAATCGTCATTTCTGCCCCTATACCTTGCAATTCACTGTTTAAGGTACTTTGGAAAATTTCAGTTTCATCCGGAGTTAAAAATGAAGAATATGGGTCACCTAAAGAATCCACAAGCCCTTTAATAGAGCCATATACAGCTTCTTCATTATTAACATGTTCAGCATCTACATAATTAGCTTGAACTCTTTCCCAAACATTCCAATATCTTTGCAGATTTAGATTTTCGTCAGCCTCTACATTTTTCAAATTTGATACTTCTGGTCCTTCATAGTTAGTCCCACTATAAAAGCCAAAACTAAAAATAGCTAAGACTGTAAAAACAACCACAACAGTGTTCCAAAAGTTTCTATGTATACGCATAACAATTTTTTAATCCGTAACAGTCTAATTGCATAACTGTATATCCACAAGTCCCAAAAATTTAAAGTAAATTTAAGAAGTATTTAAATATTAGTTATTAATATACAGCAGCGTTAAAGAGATGCTCTTTGAAAAAATTCACTTCTAACTTTAGCCCTGGAGCTCACCATGGACTAGTAAAGCGCAACGCAAGACCACTCTCACGCCTCCTCACAACCAAGGTTAAAACCAATGAACGCATGGCGTGTTCTGTCTCTGGCCATTCTCGGCCTTCTTCTTTCCTCGCAGGCTTGGGCTTCCACCCGAGTTGGCCTGGATCGCAACCCTCTCACCTTCATCCCCTTCCAGGAAGGGACCCGGGTTCGGATCGTTCAAGGGAACCACGGTCATTTCTCCCATTCCGGGAACCTGACCTACTCCTACGACTTCGACATGGGTAGCGACGAGAACTCTTCGAGCAACCCCATCTTCGGCGAGCCGGTGTACGCTCCCTTCAGTGGGTACGTACGTGCAATCAAGACCGGTGCGCCGGACTTCAGCTGCAACAGCGGATCGAGCTCGTGCAACAACAACGGCGCCGGCAACGGCCTCTCCATCCAAGTCGAGGGAGGCGAGTACTTCGTCAACCTGATGCACATGCAGGAAGGCTCAATCCCAAGCTCTCTCAGCGTCGGACGCTGGGTCGAGCAAGGGGACTACTTGGGCAACGTCGGGCAGAGTGGCCACTCCAGCCATCCTCACCTGCACATGCATCTCAGCACCTCAGTCTGGGGGCCGTCAGTCTTCTTCGATTTCGTTGAAGCAGCCAACCCTGACTCTGGCGACTGGGCCATCTCTCAACTGGCTCCCAACCGTTACGTCCTCGACAACGATCGACGTGCCAACCTGGGTGCTCCCATCGACAGTCCCAACAACAGTTACACTTCGGGCACCTTCATCCTGTATCGACGGGGTGGATTGGCTCTTGGTGATGACTACCGGGTCTCCACTGAAGGAGACGATTCCCGCTTCTACTGGTTCTTCACTCTGACAGAGCTGGACGGCTACTACAACGTCTACGCCACCTGCAGAGGCTTCAGCAGCCGAGATCCGGATGTTCAGTATCGAGTCTGGGGCCGCGACATTGGTTCGCGGTACATCGACTACGATCAACGGAACTTCCGCTACGAACGGGCTGACCTCGGACGCTACGGCCTGAACACCGGCACGCGCTACCAGGTTCGTGTCACGGGCAGTGGTGGTGGATCTGTTTGCGCCGATGCTATCGTCATCGAGCTGGACTAAAGTAGAAGGGAACCTCCTTTAAGAGTTATCGTTTAACGCGTACAATTCTTTACAGGAGGAAAACTTCGTGCCCCGCCTTCGGGCGGGGCGCTTTCCCTAACTAAAAACATATGAAACCCCTATTAACAATATTATTTATTTTATTTCTGGCTGGATGCCAATCTCATACTGAGATCCCAGCACCAATCCCTGAAGTTAAATCACTTGAAATAGCAACTACTTCTGAGAAATCATTTTGTAAAACAAGCTCAAATACTGATCCTAATTTTTCAAATTCTGAAATCTACACTAATTCTGAATATGGCTTCCAACTAGAAATACCTTTTACTCCTGAATGGGGAGATTTATCGATCGCAGAGGCAGATCAGATTGAAGAACATGAGTCAGCTCTAGAAAAATTCATGTGGGGCCCAATGATATCTGATCCGCATTTAGGTTGTACTAGACCATTCAAAGTGTTGATAACCGAACCTAGAACTGTTGAGCAAGCAATAGAGCATTACTGGTCTCAAGAAGAAGTCTCAGAAGGATTTAACGGAGGTTTTGTTATTGAACCAACCAATTATATAGTTAATGACATTCAAATAGCTGAATTCATTGCCAATGGAACTTTTTGTCAGCAGGGTGCAGTTGAAGTATTCACTCCAAACTTCAATCTATACTTTACCATGGGCTGTGAATGGGAAAAGTTTCATGATCAATTTAGAGCAACAGCGCAAACATTAATTTTATTGTAAAAGAATAATATCTATTGCTAATTTTCAACTAGCTCAATTGCAGCAAAAAATCTATCTTCAAACTCTTTTGGTTTTAAATGCAACTCTAATTTGCCACCATCTAAACAATAACCAATATATGTAATGGCACCTGATGCCCTGTCTCTAATAATATTTGAGATACATAATATCGTTCCTCTTGGCAGATGATTTTCATCAAGACCAGTATCACTAGTTAATCTATATTCTGCACCTTCTTTTATGCCGTTTACTTCTAACATTCATTAATAATTTAGAGGCCACCAAACTATCAACCAACTATTTCAAAGTCAAACCTTCTCCAAAGGAGCCACACTTATAGCTAATTTCTTGATTCCCACTTTAGGATTACTAAAAGCAACAGTTACCACACCTCCCACTACACTCACAACAATCCCTTGACCGAAAGATGGATGCATTACCTTGTCACCATCAGAAAATTCAACAGCAGGTTGGCTAGATTCAGTTGGCACAGGTTTGCTACCCAGTCTATTTGGATTCATGGTAGGCGATGTATTGAATATAGATGAATTACTGCTAACGATATCGTTAGGCAGGTCGTATAAGAACATCGAAGGATTGTTTCTTTGGTAGTCTCCATACAGCATACGTTCTTTAGCGTAGGTCATGTGCAAACTTTTTTCTGCTCTAGTTACACCTACATACATTAGTCTTCTTTCTTCTTCCATTTGCTCTGGGTCCATCATACTACGCGTATGTGGGAAAATCCCTTCTTCAAGCCCGGCCATAAATACATGAGGGAATTCTAGGCCTTTAGCCGCATGCAGAGTCATCAAAGTTACCGAGTTATCATCATCATTCAGTCCATCCAAGTCAGAAATTAGCGAAACCTCTTCTAAGAAAATACTTAAACTCATACCATCTTCTAGGCTATCGTATTTAGAAGCTACTGAAATCAATTCTCCAATATTTTCTAGTCTAGCCTCTGATTCAACTGTTCCTTCTTCTTCCAGCATTTTTTTGTAACCTGAGCCTTCTAATACTAGCTTGATCATGGCTGATGCTTTTTCTTGATGAGCTTGTGCTCTAAATTGATTTATCAAGTTAAAGAATTTAATTAAGTCAGTTTGTTTGGCTGGACTTATTTCATCGCATTGATCAATCATGCCAAGAGCACTATAAAAACTTAAGTTTCTTAATGACGCAAAAGTAGCCACTTTATTGATAGTGGTTGCTCCAATCTTACGAGACGGAGTATTAATTATTCTAAGCATACTAATAGAATCATGCGGATTATGAATTACGCGCAAATAAGCCAGCATATCCTTGATCTCTTTACGATTGTAGAACTTGATTCCACCCACAATTTTGTAAGGAATTCCAAATCTCATCATAACTTCTTCTAGCACCCTAGATTGAGCATTAGTTCTGTACAAAATTGCAAATTCAGAAAAATCAGGAGATTCGTAATTACCAAGTATACGGTTAATTTGATTCACAATGTATATGCCTTCTTCACGTTCATTTAGGGCTTCGAATACATTTAGATTGTCACCTTCTTCATTATCTGTCCAAAGCTCTTTTTCTTTACGAGAAGAGTTTTTAACAATTACTTTATGAGCTGCTTTCAAAATATTTTTAGTTGAACGATAATTTTGCTCCAACAGGATCACTTGAGCATCTGGAAAATCCTTCTCAAAATCTAAAATATTACGCATATTAGCGCCTCTCCAACTGTAAATACTCTGGTCACTGTCACCAATTACACATAGGTTTCTATATTTTTCAGACAACTGCCTAACCAAAACATATTGGGCATGATTAGTATCTTGGTACTCATCTACACATATGTATAAGAATCTATCTTGGTAGTGCTCCAAAATTTCTGGCTTAAGTTTAAACAGCTCTACAATCTTCATTATTATGTCATCAAAATCTAGAGCATTGTTTTTCTTTAATTCATCTTGGTAAACCTCGTACACTTTAGCCACTTTTTCTGAAAAGTAATCAGAAGCTTGGTCAGCATATTGCTTAGGATCAATTAACTGATTTTTAGCATTAGAAATGGTATACAAGATAGCTCTCGGGTTAAATTGCTTGTCATCTATCCCCATGGATTTCATTATCCGTTTTACTAGAACTTGTTGATCGGTATCATCGTAAATCACAAAGCTATTTTCGTAATCAAGTTCATGAATATGCTTACGCAAGATACGCACACATATAGAATGGAAAGTCCCAATACTTGGTTGAGACGAAACAGGGAAGCCTTCTAGCAGTTTTTCAACTCTTTGTTGCATTTCGCCAGCAGCTTTATTAGTAAAGGTAACTGCCAAAATATTATAAGGTGACACCCTTCTTTCACGTACAAGGTAGGCTATTCGATGAGTAAGGGCTTTAGTTTTACCAGAACCAGCTCCTGCTACTACCAGTAGAGGGCCCTTGTCATGTAAAACTGCTTTTTTTTGTTGCTCATTCAATGAGACGAGTAGATCCATAAGTATCAAGTCAATGACCTTCAGTCTAAAATGACTTCCCATTTTAGGCAACCTTAAAAAAGGGCTACTTTGAAACAAGTATTGCAATTTTGACCAGTCGGCATTAATATGAAATCCCAGCCCTTGTAAGGCCAAGAATCAAATTTAAGGCTTTGCATTGGTTGAGACATAGACACACCAAAAGACCCCTTCAATGGGGTCTTTTGTTTTCTGCAGATATACATTTAAATATACAAATCTTTTCACCTTTACAAAAATATCAAAAGACGCCTAAAAAATCAGATTCCAAAACTTAGATCAGCAAGCTAAACCTCAAAATCTGGATACTCAAAAAACGGCTTATACAAAGGCTTGAAACTGATTAGTCGAACACATTTAGTATTCACAAGCCCACTGCCCCCTGCTAAGATTTGCTCGTGTCTATGTCTTAGCCATACATAATAAGACTTCAAGAAGACGGGGAAAATAAACCTTTCCTGTCTTTTTGGTATAAATTTGCAAGAAACCGCATACTGTTTTAAAATCATACTATGGTAAAAGACACTGAAAAATCGTTCAATTACCTGGTAGCCACAGGTATAACTGCAATTATTGTTGCAATGCTTTTAGCAGTTGGATTTACTTTTCAAATCACTAACCAAGCTAACAATGATAGAGAGGATGATTTTAATGATGGAACAGTTGAGTCTGAAGTAGAA
>JAUHYY010000002.1 GCA_030426295.1 bacterium | reverse complement strand
GTTATCATCGATATACATTCTAAGACCTTGTCTGGGTGGCCTATATTCACCATTAGGTCCAACAGTTGGGTCAGCAACAAACACTTCAAATTCTCCAGCAACTGGAATAATAATATCTAAGTCTGCTACACCATTTTCATCAAATACACCACTCATTGGAACGTCTCCAGCATGAGTTCTTGCTACAACATTAACTGTGACACCTTCCAGATCAGATCCACCTACAACTTGTACATCAGCTTTATAATAACTATCTCCACCAAGAATATCAAATCCTAGAGGAGAAAGCGTATACTTAACGATATCACCATTATCATTACCAGTCTTAACTTTTAATCCAAATTCATAATCACCATCAACAGATGAATTCTTAATACCCTTCAAATCAAATGCAATGACATCACCTTCAGAGAAACTATCTTCAGTATCAAGAACAACTACAATAACTCCACCGTTAGCAAATACACCATCAGCTGTCTGAGCACCTCTATTTTGAATAGCATCTGATTCAGAGAATGAATCAAAATTTAATCTCTTGCTATCATCAAATGATTTATTAGATGTAAATGGACTAAAAGGATCTTCTGCTAGGTCTCCAGTTGTCGTAAACCCAGCTGGCATAGTAATAATCACTTGATCACCATCTTCAATAGTTTGACCAGAACCAAGAGTGAACTCAACATGAAGTACTCCAGTTTGACCAGCTAATCTATTTAGCGGCTCAACAATAACTGGTGTCGACCAGAAATTTTTATCAAATTCATCATCAAAGTGAGCACCAAATGAATCAGCTGATTCAATACCTAATTTATATACAGCATTATCAAGTAAATTATCACCAAATTTAGATAGGATATTTGAGTTTAGAACTACATCAACTCTACCTGCATCTACGAGGTCAAGACCTCTAAGGTAAAGCTCAGAAGTAGCTCTATCATAATCAATAATTACGTTATCCATACTTACAGTCACTCCATTCGAATCTTTAATACTGTAGTTTGCCTTATTAAGGACACTGTTAGTAAGACTCAGAGTAGAATCATTCATCAATTGATCAAACTTAAGCATAACCTCAAACGGATTAGCAAAGAAATCAACTACATGAACATCATCATCTGTAGCACTTGTAAATGTAACACTTGCTGATCTTTCAGTAATTGTATTACCAGCAAGATCTTGCAGACCAGAAGCTGTAATTGTAAACGAATCATCTGGCGAAGACCCTGTCACATTTTCGAAGTAAACCTGAATTAGGTTCTCTTCAACATTATATTCAAACGCACAATCCACATTATTACTACAAGTAATACCATTTAGAATTGTTGTAGGGTCAATACCTTCACTAGGTACTAACGTTAAAATTGGAGCTGAAATTGCAACATTGATTTCACCATCAGTAAATGTCGCTGGCTCAGAAGCAGCAAACCCTGACAATGCAGCTTTAATTGTTGGAGCAGTATCATCAGTTGCACCATTAATATTATAGGTCACAGAAATCCCATCACCTCCAAGAGGGAAACCAAACTCAGATTTAACCTCTCCACCAATTCTAACTTCTAACTCTGTATTTGCAGGCCACAAAGGAGTATCTTGACTTCCTTTAGGCACAGCAGGTCTAATCATAATCACAGAAGGATCTCTCTGAGACTGAACTACTTGATAGTTATCTCCTGTTAGAGCTTGCCCTGTACCAAAGTTATACACAACAAAGTTATCAGTACTAATCACTGAAGAATCAATTGGCTCATTAAATTTAAGCAGCAACTTAGAATTTCTTGGAATAATTTCTTCAAGACTTGGAGCAGTACCTTCAAGCCATGGCGGATTACCAAAATCGAAAGTAAAGTCAGCACCAACACCTGTAAACATATCCATTACAAATATTTGAGTATCAATACCATCAATATTTACAGATCCATTAATTGGAATAGGATTATTATCTGCATCTTTAGCACCCTTAATATAAAGTACCACCGGCGAATTAGCAGGTAATCCTGAGGTTGGAGTAATCGCAAGTGCAGCTATAGTTTCACCACTTTCCCCATCAGGCTGAGAATCGAGTGCAACTTCGAACTCAATATCTTGCCCACCTGACTCAAGTTTAATATCGTTTTCATTTAAACTAATACATTCACTAAAGTACAGATAAATCGGTGCATTAACAGGAACATTATGTTGTGGACTTGTATAAAGCAAGAACGGAGGCTGATTTGCATTATCAAGATCACAAGGACCACTAACTGGAGTAGCACCTTCTTCATCAGCAACACCTAAGTTACCTTTACTTCCAACCGTAATATCATCAGTAATTAATGTATTACCAATTTGTTGTTTCTGAGAATCAAGTGCCATAACACCTACTTTAACAGCATCTAAAGGTGAAGGAGCTCCTTCACCGAACGTGAGGCTAAATGAGAAACTCAAACCTGAAGTGTAATTAGCTTGCTCAAGTGTACCTGGACACGAAACATCTATATATGAATTATCATCAGATACAACTGCAGAAATACTTTCATCACATGTTAAGTTTGTGCCCACTAATGTAGCATCCGTAATATTATATGGAGCACTTAAATCTTGCTGCATCACATAAAATCTGAATCTACCATTTTCAAGACTTGCAGAATCTGCAAGACTGAATGAAGCTCTAAGCTCATTTTGACTTACATCTGTTGCCTTGATAGCTTCAGAAACATTTGAAGTAATCATCTTATTAAGAACAGCTTTCTGTACTTGATCAGGAGCAATAACCGCTGACCCTGAAACAGCATCTCCATATGCAATATCATCACCAGTACCTGGGATGCCATCTTTACCATTGCCAAATAATTGTGCAGTCATATCAACTTGACTACCCTCTTGAGCATTACTGAATCCACCATCTGCAACGAAAGAAAGATCCATACCTGCAGAAATATCACTACCATCACTGAAGTAAAAGTCTGGATTGCTAAAATTAATAGAACCACTATTACCTTCAGCATGAGTAGCTACAACACTACTTACTGTCCCATCCGCAGGAACAAGAGAAACAGCATTAGATGTGAATGAATATTTAATATAATGATTAGCAGGTAGACCACTATCACCGAGCGTAAACGTTAATGTAGCTGAACTCGTAGTAAACGATCCAATAGTAGCTCCAGAAAGAGCATCTGCTCCTTCATCGCCACCACCACCTTGACCTCCAAATGATCCAATCACACCAGAACTAGTAACGTTAGAACCATTATGTGAATTGTCAGGATCAAGAGCATCTGAAACTAAAACCCCAAACACATTAACATTATCACCATCCGTGAGGGACATATCAAACCGAATAGTGAAATACCCGCCACCACTAGTCATTCCACTACTTCGAGATAAAACTATATAATCACCTACAACTGCAATACCATCCAAAGGATCTAAATTCGTATCAGTTAAAGTAACATTACTAGGAGTAACAACATTATTTTTGCTATCACTAAATTGAAGAGCTAAATTACCAGCATTATCAGGGTCCTCAATTGTAGGGTTAAAACTCAATTCAACTGTATTCGAATCAATCGCATTAAAGTATGCAATACTGAGATCAGAAACCTCTGGATCACCACCTCCCCCTTGTGGATTTTGACCAATACCAAATCCACCTGAACTATACTCAGTACCACCAACTATAGAACTATAAACATCATTAGGATCAGTAAATACGAAGGCTCCATAATAAACATCAGGGAAATTCCCATCATCAACTATAAACGAAACATCAACATACCCTTCCCCTGATGGAATACCTCCTGACTGATAAAAAGTAATACTATGTGGTCCACCAAGTTGAGCAACAGTAGTATTATTAATATCTAAAACATTAGACTCAATTAACTTTGGGTCAGAAATATCAATTGAACTTATACCTTGACCATTATCATCAAAATAATAATTAAACCCTAAGTACTCTGCATTTTGAGTATTATTAATTCCAATACCATATCTAATAGTTATTTTATTCGTTTTTGGATCATAATCAAGAGGGGTATTAACTTCATAATAAAATCCTGTAATCCCTTCTTGGTTACCACCGCCACCTCCTCCGCCTTCGTTTCCGCCATCTATACCATCATTAACATCTGTACAGTTATCAAGAAGATAAGTTCCATTACTTAACTGAAGCCCATCTAAACAAATAGTTAAATTCATTGCAGACACATCAGCAATGGGAGTAAGAGTAACTGTATCACCACTAATAACGGTATTTGCAACTACTCCTTGATATGTAACCAAGCCTTCACCAAAGTCACCATGTACAAGCGGATTAATACTTGATTTAGAATCAAAAGTACCACCGTTTTCCGATTTAATTACAATATCTTGGCCACTGAAAGTTACATTTTGAAGCTTTTCATCACCAGTATTGAGCTTGCTAAAATCACCTACAACAACATCTTTAGTTAAAAGATTAGAAGTGGTTAAAAAAGGAAGATCTTTAACAGAAACAGTATCGCCCTTATTCACAAGAACATCAGTAAATAATAATATACCTTTATTATTCCACACATCTGTACTAATAGACTGAATTGAAACGTCCTTAATACTAAACATTGAAGCATCTGCGTTCTCAGTATCAAGCACCTGATCAAACATCAAAAGAACCATGTTAGGCCCCATTGCATCTGTAGCAGCTGATTGAGTAACAGTAACACTTTCATACTTCGGAGGCGCACCTTGAGCTAAAGCTGTATAAATATTTAAAGGCAAAGATGTCGCAAGTAGCGTCACCATCGCAAAGATAGAAACGACTTTTTGTAGCCTTTTCTTAAGATTTTGAAGTGGTATATCCATTTGTTTAATGGTTAAATTTTTAAATAAATCTAGCCATTATAACATAAGAGAGCCCCTACACCGAGCTCCAGCCAGCATATTTCGCTATTTTGGCAAGCTCAATTCCCTTACCATCCAGAACCTCTAAAAATACTGCTAAAACTTTTTGCAAACCTTCTTCTGAGTCTGACTCAAACCTTAATGTTAATTGTGGAGCTGTATTAGAAGCTCTTAAGGCTCCCCATGTAAAGTCATTAAGCTCTACAAAGGCTCCATCGACAGTCAATACATCAAGGCCTCTAGCTTTGAATGCATGAACACACTCCTTTACCAACTCAAACTTACGATTATCATCACAACTTAAACGAATCTCTGGAGTATTATACACCTTAGGTAAGTCATCAAAAAATCCAGAAAACTTATGTTCAGCAAGTGAAGCCATTTGCAATAATTTCAATGCAGCTAAAAACGCATCATCTACACCAAAATAATTCTCAGCAAAGAACATATGACCACTAATTTCACCACCTATGATCGCATCGGTTTCTTTAATCGCCTTTTCAATATGTGAATGCCCAGTCTTTGTTCTAATTGGGATTCCCCCATGCGCCTTAATATCGTTCTCTACAACCTTAGACGACTTAACATCAAACACTACTTTACGCCCTGGATTTCTACTCAAAGCATCACGCGCCAGAAGCATTAACAAAAGATCACAACTATAATGCTCACCATTCTCATCAAGAATACCAACCCTATCACCATCACCATCAAATCCAAGACCTAAATCAGCACCAAGTTCTATAACCTTAGCTTTCAAATCGACCAGATTCTCAGGCTTCTCAGGATTAGCAATATGATTAGGGAAATCACCATCAATGTCTGTATAAAGCGTATGGAGGTCAATTCCCGGCAATGAAAAAAGTCTTTCAACAAAAGGACCAGTAACTCCATTACCCGAATCCACAACAATCTTCAAAGGCTTATCAATATTTACCATTGAATGAAGCTTTTCCATATAACTATCAAGCACTTTGGCATCGAATCTCTTACCCTCACCAACTTCATAATCTTCTCTAACAGTCAGCTCATAAACCTCCTGCAACTCATCACCACAAACACTATGAGCCCAATCATCAACAATCTTAAACCCATTATATTCCTTTGGATTATGCGAAGCTGTCACACACGCACCACAATCATAGGCATCAATACTCACTGCGTAATAGAGCATAGGCGAAGTAGCCAAACCTATATCATGCACGTTCAAACCAGTACTTAACACACCTTCAATAAAAGCACTTGTAAGATCATCACTTGTCATTCTTCCATCACGTCCACAAACAAGATTCTTTCGACCTAAACGCACAAAATGTGTACCTGTAGCTTTACCAATATGAAGAGCTGCCTCCACAGTTAAATCTGGACTCTCCCCCATCGCTATACCTCTAATATCATAAGCCCTAAATATATTTCGATTGATTTCCATAAATGTTGATAATTAATACGGATTATACAATACAGCATCACAAGATTAATCTTAAGATTAAGATTCCCAACATTAACAATCAAGAATTAACTATCCCCTCCATCCTTTCCTTAAACCCAATCCTCTCTAAATACTCACGAGTATAGCCATAAATTAAATCAGAGTAATCTTCCCCACTTAATACTCTCTCTCGCACCATAGTAGCATTATGTCCTTCTAAAAAACTTACATCTAATACTTCATGAGAACCATCTTTTTTAAACAAGTCTTGAACAAGTGGAGTCCCTGAATAAATACGTTTAAAAGGAGGCAGACACATCTCAACATGCTTGACCCATCGCTCATCATCACCTATATCATCAACTGGCATCAATATATACCGATTATGATCAATCCCCTCAGCTTTCAAAACTCCTTCAATAATCTCTTCTCGCTCCTCAATTCTAAGCGGATTATCTTTCTCAAAGCTTTTATCAGCACTACCCAAAGCAATAATCACACTTTCATTATCATCTAAAATAGATTTCAAAGCATGAAGATGACCATTATGAAATGGCTGGAATCTTCCGATATACAAGGCATCAAACATTTCGATTCACCTTAATAATATGTGGGAACTCACACTTATGCTTATGCAGCTTCATTCTGTTAAAAATCTCATGAACTAAATCAGAATTTAACCCACTATCGATCAACCTAAGAACTCCCTCTTCTCGACGCATCAAAATCTTATCAAGCTCCTCGTACTCAGCTCCAAGCTCAGCTTCATCAGTTTGATCTTTATACAGCTCAGCACTTGGTTTCTTATTTATTATTTCTGGAGGTAAATTCAAGAATCTAGACAACTCTCGAACTTCAGTTTTATATAAGTCAGCTAACACATGTAGATCAGCAGCAACATCACCATATTTTGTACCATAACCAAGCAAAGCTTCAGACAAATTAGATGTTCCAAGTACCAAAGCATTAAAAGTATTAGCAAAATGATAAAGAATCATCATCCGTGTTCGAGCCTTCACATTTATATTTGCAAGTCTAAGTCCCTTAGCATAATCATCACTTACTTGATTCCAAGGCAACTCATCAAACTTAGATAAAAATCCATTAATAGGAACTTTCAAAGTTTCTACACCAAAATAAGCAGCTAACTTAGATGCATGATCAATATTTTCACGCTTTGTTAAACCAAGATCGGGCATTAATATACCTGTAACATTCTCAGCCCCAAGGGCGTCGACTGCTAACTTTAAAGTTAGTGAAGAATCAATTCCTCCACTTAAACCAACCACTCCTCTCTCGAACCCTGCTTCTTCAAAATAATCCTGAATCCCCTTAACTAATTGTTTATAAATACTTTCCATTTTAATTACTAATAACTAATAACTAATTACAAACTTCTATCTATTTTTCATAATTCTATTAATTTGCCTATCCTGATCTCTCTTTTTAACAGTTTGACGCTTATCATACTGCTTCTTACCTCGCACTATAGCGATTGTCATTTTGATTAATCCTTTCTTTAGATAAAGGTCTAAAGGAACAACAGTCAAACCACTATCACTCTCAGCGCGCCTTAGCTTATCAATCTCCTTTAGATTAAGCAAAAGTTTACGTTGAGCCGTTGGATCATAGTCACTTAAAGTCGCATTTTCATATCTACCAACATGCATAGCATTAACAAAGGCAGCATTTTCAGTAACAAGAACATACGACCCCTTCAAATTAACGTTACCATGCCTAATAGACTTAACTTCTGCACCATTCAAAATTATTCCTGCTTCAAATTTATCGATTATTTCGAAATCAAAAAATGCTTTCTTATTTTTTGCAATTACTTTAACAGAGGTCATTTTGACTAGTTAGACTGAGATATACTACCACTTAAAACCTGATATTCAACAAAACACTACGCAAAAAGAGTACTTAGCTACTTGACAAATAAGTGTATATATGTCAAAATAGTATGTTAATCATTAAAAACTTTTATGGGAAAAACTCTAGCAAGAAAACTAAAAAAGAACTTTAAACAGAATGCCGTAGCTATTATCGCAGCATTCATTCTAATTCTTAGCTTTACTATTTCGGCGATGTTAGAGACTACTTTTGCCTTCTAATTCAATATAAACAAAACTACACCAACTGTAGTAGCAACATTTAGAGATTTCTTCTGCCCATGCATAGGAATCTCTATTTTTTTGTCTACAACTTTTAGAACGTCTTCACTCACTCCATCTTTTTCATTCCCGAAAACAAAAGCAGTTTTTTTTGAATCTCCTATCTCAGATCTAGCATCCTGTATCACTATAGAATCCTCAGTTTGCTCAACTGCATAAACCTTATAGCCATCCTCTTTCAACTTATTAACAGCATCAACTGTGCTTTGAAAATGCTGCCATTTAACAGATTGTTCAGCGCCTAAAGAAACTTTAGTTAACTTGTTATTCTCAAACCCATACTTATTCAAAGGACCAGGCGTGTAGCCACATAAATAAACACCTGATCCTCCTGCACAATCTACTGTTCTAAATATAGAACCTACATTGTGACAACTTCTAATATTATCTAAAACTACAATCATTTTTGAAATGTCTGACATGTATATGCACAAACTTGTATACACTGATCAGCACCTTCTTCACAAGGCGAACCACAAGTATTAAATACACCATGTATATCATAACAATGCCTCTTAAGATCATCGATCGTATACCCTTCTGAAAGCGAATAAACAACTTTATTATCTGTTTGACTCTGAATTGGAACACTTGGTTTCTGGCAACCTACAACCACAAGTAGCCCAACAATCATCATCAACAACCCAAAATTCTTCATATTTTAAAATTAACAATCAACAATTAATAATCAATTCTTACCACATTACAAGAACAGCTCCTGCAACCATTAAACCAACCAAAGTATTAAGTGACTCAATCAAAAAGAGATTAAATGATTTACCACTCCAAACCCAACTAGAAAAATGCGCTGTTGCAACAAACCCAAGCCACACCCAGAAAGCATAAGTTAAGACTTCAGAAAAATCTACAGCTCCCATAAGGTTAATAACATTAGCAAAAACAAACATCATCACTAAAGTCCCAGCAAATCCGAGAAGCATAGGTTTCATCATTCCACCTTTCTCTATATCTGACTCCTTCATGCCTGTATATTTTCGCCAAGCTTTACCAAAGATCATGTCAGAATACCATAAAAATCCAACTGCATAAGAAGCAAGCCCTGCCACAAGAACAGCCACATAATTAACTTCAAACATAATTTTATTATTAAATTTACGAAGAAATCTTAACATATCTTCACAACAAAAAAACAGTGGTGTAAAACCACTGCTTTTCACATTTAGCCATTAGCTACTAGCCATTAACTAGTTATCCCTCTCTTTGCTAGTCTTTCAGCTTTTCTTTCCAATTGTTTTCTTTTCTTTCTAGCGAATTGAAGTAATTTGCTTGGATTCTTTTGGAAAGTCTTAATAGCATTTGTAGATAGTCTAGCTTTAAACTTCTTACCAGTTTCTGGATCAGTTAATTTAACATCAAACAGATTAGGTAGGAATCTTCTTTTAGTCTTTCTATTCGAATGACTTACGTTATGACCAGTTGTAGGTCTTTTTCCTGTATATTCGCAAACTTGTGACATTCTTTTTCGTTTATATGCTAGAATAAAGCCCGCGTAATATAGCAAACGAACTTTTAATACACAAGAGAAAATGATGAATTTACTTACAGCTAGCCCAACCGCCTTCTTTCACTTTATTATAGCCATTCTATTAGCATTGACTATCCACGAAGCTTCACATGCATTAGTCGCAAAATGGCTAGGTGATCATACTGCCGAAAAACTAGGTAGAATAAGCCTAAATCCAGCCAAACACCTAGACATGTGGGGATCACTCCTCTTTTTATTCGTAGGTATCGGATGGGGTAAACCAGTCCCAGTAAATCCAACCTACTTCAAGAACCCAAAACGAGACCACGCACTAGTAGCTTTAGCCGGACCAGTCTCAAACTTCTTACTCGCGATATTATTCGCTCTTCCAATAATCTTTGCTCCAACGCACCCATTAACTGCCATAGCACTAATTCACTTCGAACTTAACGTTCTTCTCTGTGCATTTAACTTAATACCAATACCTCCACTCGACGGATCAAAAATCGCGGCTATCCTCCTACCAAAACACCTCTACTACAAATACAACGAATTCATACAAGGAAACCTAGCCTACATAATCATATTCTTCTTATTTGACTTATATGTGCTTGAATCAATAATTGGATTATCATTAACACACTCAGTAATCCAGTTTCTGACCGGAATAATTAAAACAGTAATTTTCCTTGGCACATAGCTAGTTGACGAAAATCGACTAGTCAAACAACGGCTTAAACTAGAGCATAAAGCTCTCTTTGTATCAATAACTATTATTTGCAACTAAGACTGATTAGTTCTAGAGTTTATCTACTCTGTTCTTTTAGTTAGTCGAAGGAATATTATCTTTTCAATCACGTTTCCTAAGGGACGCCTAATAGCTTTGGTTCGAGGATTAAGGCCGCGGCAACCCACTTAAAAATTGGGAAAAACAATATGCTTTAGCATACGTCTGAACGGAGTTTCTTAAAAAGTAAGAGTAAGGCAAACATCAGTCTTGCTCTTATTTTTTTAATTTAAATAAAATTAATTGGAAGTTCTTTTTCTTCCATTTTCAGTATACCTTGCTCTTTGTTTACCACCTTTTTTAAATCTACTTAAAGGAATAGTCTCAACCTTCTGACCATCTGAATAAAATTCCAAATCAACAACCATACTAAGTCTATATACAACTGTATCCATCAATTCATACAACTGCTCATAATCAAACTCGCCACTCCTTTCAATAGAGTAAAGATGCTCCATTAATTCTGGATACTTATTAAACTTCTTTTCTCTTCTTTTATTACCTTTCTTAGCAAACTCGTAACATTGTTTTAATTTACGACGAATAACAGCTACAAAGATTTCGAATTCTTCGTCAGTCTTTGGCCTTTGTAAAGAAGCAATCAATCTTGCTCCTTCAGCTCTCATATCTTCACCAGGCATACCACGATCAGACTGGGCTCTTACAAACTGTTCCAAAGCTTCCTCAGCACTTAATACAAAATATTCTTCTGGTTTCAAGTATTTACTATCAAGCATTTATTTATTTAAATTTAGAGCAGGCACCATAAAACATTTACGGCTACTTGTCAAATCTATAATTCTGGGGAATCTGGATTAGGTGGTAAAACTAAATTATCAGGAACGTCAGGAGCCTTAATCTCTACCCTTCTAACCTGACCACCCTCATCAATCTCAACTGTAATATTCTTTTCATTAAGCTGCTCAATAATCTTAACCTGCTCTTCAATATTCTCTGCATTCTGCATGAACACAGAACCAATAAACCCAATAACAGCAAACCACATAATTAGCAGCACCATCATAAGAGCTCCACTAGTCACAAGCTTCTTTTTAAGCATACTTACCCCTACAACACACAACAGAATCAAGGGAAACAGCACCAAATAGTAAACTGAGAAATTAAATAAAGAATACATATATTCATTGAGCACCAAAAAATCAGTCAAAACATACTGAGTAAATGGAATCTCTGCGCCAGAAAGCATCCAAGCCATACCAAAGCTCAGCACACATACTCCTGACACACCAGCAATCACAAACCCTAGACCTACAACAATTCTCAAAAATTCAGCGAAAGGCCCAACTAAACGACCCAGAAGTCTAAAAAATCTATCTAAAAAACCTCTCACCTCTTTCAGGAATTTACCATCGTTTTTTTTTAGATTATCTACCCCTTTCTTTACTGACTTTTCAATCTCTTTCAAAGTAATCTTCTCACCTCTCATATTTAACTTTTGGGCAGTAGTATTTGCAGGCTTCACAATAATCCAAAGCACAATATATAAAATCACACCAAATCCTCCAAAGAACACAGAAATAAAGAAAATCAATCTAGCAATCACAGTATCAATCCCAAAATATGCTGCCAAACCAGAGGCAACCCCAGCAATAATCTGATCATCTGTATCTCTATAAAGCTTCTTACTCTCAAAACCATCAAAGTCTTCTTCTTGATTACCTGGATCTTGATCAGCTACCTCTTTGAAATCTTTTGCTGCACCCATTTCATCAATCACCTTATCAACATCGCTAACTGTAATAGCCGAATTCACAGGTCGTTTTTTAGCATTAAATTTTTCAGCGATACTTATTTCGATATCTGAAATAATTTCATCTTTATCATCATCTTTACTGAAATGTTCAGAGATATCACTTAAGTATTTTGAAAGCTTCTTGTAAGCATCTTCTTCAACATTAAAGACTATGCCCCCTATTGTTATGTTAACTACTTTTTTCATTTTTCTTTATTAGAGAGTTAATTGATTTATGCAAAGCACCCCAAGTCTTAGTCAGACTCTTAAGCGCAGTTTCACCTTTTTTCGTAAGCTTATAATACTTTCTAGGAGGACCACTTTTTGACTCCTTCCACTCATACTCAACAAGTTCATTTTTTCGAAGACGACTCAAAAGCGGATACAAAGTCCCCTCTACAACTATCAGCTCTGTATCTTTAAGCTTCTCAATAATATCTGAAGCATACACCTTACCCTTCTTAATAATAAGTAGGATTGAGTACTCCAGTAAGCCTTTTTTAATCTGCGCCTGTATGTTTTCTAAGTAATCCATGACTACATGTTATCACACAGTACTATGTAATGCAAGGTATCTTGCTTTAAGTTTTATAGTCAAGGATTTTTAAGTTGAAAAACCCTTAGATTAAAAGGTATATTCCCCTAGCAAATAGCGGAAAACCAAAAGCCACCGTAGCTCAGTTGGTAGAGCGTTCCCATGGTAAGGGAGTACCCCTCCACTCAAAGTAGCTTCCGTCCCTAACCAATCAGTATAATCGGACATTGAAAACTAGTCAATAACACACCCCCGAAGAAGAGTACCTATCGACTCTTCAAAAATAAGCCGCCGTAGCTCAGTTGGTAGAGCAGCACCATGGTAAGGTGAAGGTCACGAGTTCAACTCTCGTCGGTGGCTCCATAAAGCCATCTAGGGCGTGCATCCATAATATATAACCTACGTATTATGGAAATTTCACTTATGGAAGTATTTGAGAATTACCTCAACTACTGCTCAATCATCAAAAACTATAGCCCTCACACTACCAATGGCTACAAATGCACGGTTAAACTATTCCTGAAAGACCAAGGAATCAAATATATTAGCGAACTAAACCAAGAAGTCATTGAACAATGGTTCTACAAAGGAAGACTTAATCGAAAATGGCAAGCAGAGACTTTTAGAAGTCACCACAAACATTTAAACTGTTTTGCTAAATGGTTAGTAGAGAAAAACTACATCGAAGAGAACCATGTAGCTTCTATAGAAAAACCTAAACTTGAAAAGAAACTACCAAGAACGTTATCACGAGAACAGGCACAATTAGTACTAGATACTAGCTACCACATGAGATATAGGTACAAATACGAAAGTATAAGGAATAGAGCTGTAATCGCAATTATGCTCTTTGCAGGATTACGTAAGTCAGAGGTAGGCAATCTAATGATGAATGATATTTGCTTTGAAAAACGAACTATCTTCATTAATCAAGGTAAAGGAGGAAAAGATAGAATGATTCCTATGAACATGAAACTATATACTTACCTAAAAGAATTTACTAAACACAGAGATAAACTAAAGTATGCAGAACTAACCTACTTCTTTTTATCTCTTCACAAACCAAAACCTTTCGGTAACAAAGGAATCAACAACCTGATAAAGAAACTAAGAGACAAAACAAAACTAGACTTCTCAGCTCACACTCTCAGGCACTCTTTCGCAACTCTTATGCTTGAAGGTGGATGCGATATATACACTTTGTCTAAAATCATGGGACACAGCAAAATAACAACGACTACAATATATCTATACTGCTCTGACCATCAGATGAGTAAATCTATTGAAATGCATTTGCTGAATTAAGGATAATATACACCTATTTTATCTGAAACTTCTTGATACTTATATCCTGACTCTAAATCATCCAAGTAATTTTCAAATTCATCCAAAGTTGAGTGGATAAAAAGATTCGTGCAACAATATTCATCTATATCTGGAACTCCTCGACTACCTGGATTACTTTTTATCTGATTTATCAAATTAAACATTGGCTTATCTATGAACATTGCATCACAAAAAGGTAAATAAGAACCTAAAAACCAGATATCATAAAGTGTATTTCCATCTATACTAGTCTTACTTCCTTTCACATAATCATAAGCATAACCAGTAAATAATGCTGCCTCTATTAATAATTTAGGGATATAATTATAACCAATATAAATACAAAACGAATTCAATGCATGGACTATATCCTTTTGGATATAACCATTAGTCCGTAATAAATCGACTATAGAATAAATACGCGCACTTGGAGAGCACATTCCACTTCTATTTTGCGCATATCGATCAATTTCGAGCTTTAAAAAACCTAAATACTCATGCTGAAATATATCCTCCATAACCGCACCTTTGCACCACCTTCCATCACGAATGGATGCTAATTCTCTTACAATCTTATCTTTGTCTTTTACAATTTTTGTATGAGACCACGCACCTCCACGTCTCAGCAAGTTCCATTGAGGGGAAGATTCTAAAAAATCTTCTTTCAAATATAACGGAGATTTACTTTCTAAAAGAAAATTTTTAAAAGCACGAAAAATCTGAAGTTTAGATAATGAATCTGTATAAGAAAAACCAATACCTGCATTCAAAGTAAATAAAAAATCACCTGCTGGACTGCCATAAACTTCATATTCATGAACTTCTGAATTAGGACATATAACCATTTGTTTTGTATAAGTGAGATGTTTCAATTTTTCATAAATTCTTAAATAATTTACATCACCATGCGATGCATTAATTAAAAAATTTGAATCTAAATATATTACCTTTCTATCTAACTCTGGTAACGAATACTGGATAGTATAACCACATTTTGGACATTTTAAATCCATATGTTTATTAGAAAAATCAGGGATTACATCTGCGCCAACTAAGTCAGATTCACAATCTATACACTTTTGAATATCCATAAACACGAATGAGTTATATCTAAAACACACAATAAGTATTAGATATTACAGATTTTTAAATAATATTTCAAAGAACAACAAATCAACTAGCTTCATACTCATCAACACAACCTAAAAGAACCTTCCCACAATTTTCAGTCAATAAACTGCATCTCTCAACATACCTCATAGTAGTTGTTAGCCTAGTATGACCTAGATAGTCAGCTATTTGCCTCAACTCTACACCTCGTAAATACAGTTTTGTAGCTACATACCGTCGAAAACCATAAGAAGTAACATTAACTCCAATTTCTTTTGACATCCTCCTTAAAAATTTTGTCACTCCTTTAGAGGTCCATCCCGTTCTCTTAGACTGAGATATAAATAAATTATCTTCTTTTCTACCCAGCTTATTTCTGTACTCCATATACTCTAGATAAGAATCACGCACCCAAGAATCTAACCTATAATATCTATTTCTACCTTTCTGCTTTCTACCACTGATAACCAAACGATACTCTCCATTTTTAAGTTTTGTTATATTAGATACTTTTAAATCCATCAACTCACATAAACGAGCTCCAGTAAATCTAAGTAAATCAATAAAGAAACCATTTCGTAATCTTAATAATCTAGAACCACATTGAGTTCTTATATGTGTAATAACTAAAGCAATATCCTCATCCTTTAATACTAACTGTTCAACAATTCTAGACTTACACTTTTCAACCTTATGAATGTTATTTACAGACAAGTAATCATACTTCTCGAGCCAATTAAGAAATATACCAATATTCTTCCTGTACGAATTATAAGTACAATTTGAAAACCCTCTCACTTCCTTTAAATGGAATAACGAGTCTTCAACCAATCTCGGGTTATTCAAGTCTTCTATAGAAAAAATAGAAGTATTTGAAGTGATAAACTTTAAAGTACTCTTAACAGACTTAACAGTAACTTCACTTCTACCTGTCCTTAAATACATATAAGAAAATTGATCCCAAAAGAACCAAATGGATCTCTTACCATCTTTAGAACTATCACTCTGTTTATAAATAGTTATAGGCAAACCTTTATTCATAATAAATAAAATTTCGCCTGTTGATATGTAACTAAATTATACTATATCACATTACAAAAATGCAAAATGCTCATGCTACAGCATTGCAGTAAGAACTTTATTATTGTTTAAGTACGAAAAGATAACTCTTACAAACTAAAAGAATCAATAAATACTAATATATAAAACAATGACATAATAGTTTAATGCCCCTCTGAAACAACTACCTTTCAAGACCATGGTCAGCTAAACAAAGGTCAAAATATAAACTTATAAATGTAGCTACACCTTGAATATCATTAGAATCAAGTCCCTGTAAAGATTCCTTCATAGCTTCTCGAGTCTCATTAGAACATTCAACCCTTATATGAATTGGCCTAAACTCAAACCAATAAAAACTACTTACAATCAAGATACTTAAGTAGAAATATATAAAAAACTTTTTAGCAGGCCTAAATTTAAACTTCATAAATTTTAATTAAATAACAAAAGTGGGTAGGCAGGTGTACCCCACATACCATCGATCACGAAGACCTAAGATAGCGGACCTGACCTACCCGCCTCTACCCGCTATCGGGTGAAGTGAATAAATCAGGAATTCGTGCAAAACGGCATATGGGGTACGATTCAAAAGTACCTCAAAGACCTGCAATAAGCAATCTAAGGAATGAAATATCAATAACTTGACTCAGTATAATAAGTAGTACTGGAAAATATGTTATAATTGTCATTAAATGAACCATATGAAAAATTTGTTTTTCATGATCATAGTGAAGCCATTTCAATTTATCATCAACATCTCCACGCTTAGCCAACTGGAAATCTGCCACTCGATTAACATTATCCTGCTCACGCGCTAAAGCCTTACCCTTTAATACCTTTTTCTCTAAATCACAAAATTAAAATCCATAAATTTATAAATCCAAATAACTCATCTTTATCTTTGCTGCATCCATACTTACTACACATTGAGAATAGACTCCATTTTAGTTAGAGTAAAATTAACTTGGACACCTATATCATTTTCAATGATCACTATATTCAATTTTTGAACTCATATGGAATATCTCATAATTGCCCTCATTTCATATCTAGCAGGTATATTCACAAGAGTATATACAGCTTGGTTTTCATATAAACTTGATATTAATAAACATAAAATAGAAATAAAAATATCTCTTTTAAAGAAATTCATTCAAACTGGGGCAAATATTGTTGCAAAGACTACTTTAGAAACATTAAAAACTAACATCAAAAGCGAAGCAGAAGCTACAGCACTCCAATATGAATTAATACTAAAATTGGATTATTTAGAAGAATTTAAAATATTCAATTCAAATAATGTATACAAAAAAGTATTAGAATTCAAAAAAGCTGTAAAGGAATTTTATGACATGGAAATCACTCTCACGATGCTAACTGAACAAGAAAAAGTGCGAAATATAGACGCAATTTGCTTCCTAAACTCAATTTCTAACAAAAAAAATTTCAAGAATATTTTAAACGAAATAAAGAAAGATTCGGAGGTTGCACCAGAATTTTTAAAGTTTCTCGAAAAATACTATAATAAAGAGAATCTTTTTCATAAAGTTACCACTAAATACGAAGAGGCTTTATCAGAAATACAAAAAGAAATATGCTAATATACTCTACACGGGTGTACCCCTCGAGACAGAACTAAATTTCTACCACCCAAGTCTACATATCGGCTTAATAAAGGTAAATACTACTCACCAAACAGACCCTTTATAAATGGTAAGTATATTCACTGTGCGTTCCACATATGTACTAAAGTGGAACACGGTTTATTTTGCGTTCCATAGATGATACGCAAGAAAAGTCACGAATTTAGTTAACTAAGTCCAATAACTTTGTAAATGCATACGTCTTAGGTTGGTTACCAGCACTTTCTCGAATAACTTTGAGAACTGCACCCTTTTCTAAAGCATCTAACATTCTAGAAGTGCTCGCTTTTGGAACGCCAGAACTTTCCCTAAATTGAGTAGTTGTAAAAATTGGAACTGAAAAAATAAAGTCCAATGTTTTGATAGCAAATCTTGATCTAGTTAAAGTTGCTATCTTCTCTTTCTTAACATCATACAATTTATGTATAGCTTTTGCCTTTTCAATATTTTGTTTCGATTGATCTATTACTGCATTCAAAAAATACTCTATCCATCCTTCCCAATCACCATTTTCTGAAATACCTTGAAGAGCACTATAATAACCATCTCTATCACTTTCAAAATATTCACTCAAATAAAACATTGGTGACGAAAGAATATCTTTATAGTAAAGAAATAAAGGCATAAGAATACGACCAACTCTACCGTTACCATCTAAAAATGGATGAATTAACTCAAACTGGGCATGAACAATTGCCAATTGTACAAGAACATCTTTTTCATCAATATGAAAATATTTATCTAAATCAGACATTAGATCAGGCAAATCATCAGGACTAGGAGGAACATAACTTGCAGTTTCAAGAGTTGTACCAGATTTACCTATCCAAACTTGAATCTTTCTAAAGTTACCTGGATTCTTATTTTCACCTCTAACACTATTCATAAGAATCTCATGTATTTTCTTTATAACCCTAGTAGACAAAGGCGTTTTTTTTAACTCTTGAATTGCAAAATTCATAGCTTTCCTATAATTCAAAACCTCTTGAATGTCACCATATCGACGTACATCACCTTCCATCTGAGCTTCATACTCAAATACTTCTCGTAAGGTCGCCTGTGTACCTTCAATTTTGGAAGACAAAACCGCCTCTCTTGTACTTAGCGGTGAAAGTAAAACTGCAGGATTTGGCATACTTTGAAGTAAACCATCAAATCTAGCCACCTCTGCATTAGCCTTACCAATAAGATGAACAAATTTCTCCCAATCTAAACTGTTAAGCGGTAATTTCGATAATTTAAATGGTTTCATAATCAAAATAAATCAATACGAAAGAATACTACATTGCATAAAAAACCAGAGCAAACAAATATAGTCAATATCGAACCTCCAATACCCCAATCACTTTCGTAAACTACTTTTCTATCTAATTTCTTAGGTGAATTATTCATAATATAAGTTTACCAGTTTAGTTTGAAATTACACTCATTTTTAACTAAGCTAATTTCAACACGGGTGTACCCCTCGAGACAGAACTCAATTTCTACCACCCGAGCCTACATATCGGCTTACTAAAGGTAAATACTAGTTATTAAATAGACCCTTTATACATGGTAAGGTGAAGGTCACGAGTTCAACTCTCGTCGGTGGCTCCACATAGTTTTTGTCTTAGTTTAGCTAATTTTAGCCATTGGCTGACCCGTATATTTATATATATATGTATCTGCTCTCTTAGTACCATCCGAAGAAAAAGCAACAATTTTTAAATGATTTTCACCTCTATAAAAAGATTCCTGATATTCAAATTGATCCCCATCTTCAGCTCTTCCTAAAGTGAAAGTAAATGCACGAACGACATTTTCCGAAGGAGCTCCATGAAAATCAGCTAGTACTTCTACCGCCTCATCAAAAGTCATCCTTTTATTTAACTCAACATTATCTTCAAAATTGCTTCTTGTTTCTGGTGTTCCCATAGTTTTGTATTAAAATGTATCAAATAATTATAACTAATTATCTAATTATCTACCTCTCCACCAAATAAACCTCCTCAACCAACCACCTCCTATCACCCAAATCTTTCAAATAGTGCCTTTTCTTAAACTCTAAACCTACCTCCAAAAAAATTTAGAGTAGCAATTACATATACAACAATCTAAGTACCTCACTCTATTCACCCAACATTATCCCACATAAACTCAAATAAGGTCTTCATAGTATTTGCCATCATAGCCCCCTCAACAAGCACTGCAATATACTCATCATCAATAGTCGAGAAATACAAAACATAATCACTATAAATATGGATGTTCCCCGGCAGCTGATACTTATCAGGAATAAACCTTCTTTCACGTAACTCTTTGGGCGCTACTTTTACCAATTTAGAAGATTCATTAGTTTTACCAACTAAAACACGTGCTTGAATCCCCCTTTTTACACGCTGCTTAATATAAAAATCATCATCATTTTTTCGAATCAAAGGATTCTTTAAAAACTCATATGAAGTGAAAATCAAAATCTCTTCAACTCCTTCTTCAAATAGACTCAAATTAAAAGCTTCAATAACCTGATCAGGCCCCTCAAAAACCCTTACCTTAGGGGCGATACTACTTTTTTCAAAATACGAACTCAAAAGCGGCATCTGTTCTTTAACTTTTTCTATACTCGACTTCGATTTTTCAATGCTTCTTTCTAAATAACCAACTAAATATTCTGGCGGCTTACACAAGTAATATTGAGTGTTCTTTTTATACACCTTTTCAACGAAACCTCTTTCACATAAGCGATCAAGTATACCTCGACTAGTCGACCTTGGTATCTTTAAACTTTTCGAAACCACCGAAGCTGGCTGCTCACCTTTGCTAAGCAGATATAGGTAGATCTTAACTTCAAATCTATGCAAACCAATCCCCGCTAAAACTTTATCTACTGACTCCATTTTGATAATTAAACTGGCGAAAACGACCGCCGCATTGAAACATTAACAGCATTAAGATTATATGTCCACGTAACATTTAATCTTTTTAATATGAAAAGAAGAACAAAGAAGGCACTAGAAAGACTAGAAGCCGAAGCACAAGAACTCACTGCTCGAACTATTGAAAAATTCGAGCAAAAAAATATTGCTGAGATTTCAGCAATGACTCGAAATCGAATCGAAGCAAATGGGTCGTCTCTAGAACGAGAACCTACCAAAGCAGAAATGGCTTGGACATACTTTAGAGAACTACATCTAGAAGCACTGACCCCCCTTGAAGAATACGCGATACTACTTCTAAACGCGACCCTTCCCAAAGGTAAATATGGGATATTCAATATCACAGAAATTCTAAACCCTTTCACTTATGCCAAACACACGCAAATAAGCACTTCTGGCGAAAACTACAAAAATTTAAAAGAAAAATTCGACCTAAGTCGCCAAGATGAAATCGAACTTTATAGCGAATGTTTTGATCGTGCAAACCTCGCAACAATTCTAGAGGAACTTGCAACCATGAAACAAAACGAAGAACTCCCAGACACCCCAACACTCGTGGGCGTACTACTGAAAAAACTCGCAGAATTCTATGCAGCAAAGCACATCGAAACTCAGTTCAATAGAAGATATCCACTTGTAACTTCCCAATAATATGAATCTTCTACCAAAATTAATTCCGTTCTATTTGCTTATACTACTTGGCTACATATCTGCAAAACATCTAAACCTAGACAAAGAAACAATAAGTAAAATCCTAGTTTATATACTAACTCCAGCGGTAAGTTTCTTTGGAATTTACACAATGGAATTCAGCCCAAAATATATATTACTAAGCCTAACAATATTTTGTACCTCAAGCATAATCGCGATAACTTCATTAAAAATAACCTCACAAATATACAAAAACGATCCGCTAAAAAACATCCTTAGCTTTAGCGCCGGAACAGGAAATGTAGGCTACTTTGGACTACCAGTAATTCTTTCCCTTCTTGGAGAACAAGCATTTTCAATCGCCATTATATGTATAACTGGATTCGTATTATACGAAAACACCATAGGTTTTTATATAACAGCTATGGGGCATTCAGAACCAAAAGATGCACTAAAGAAAGTAATAAAACACCCTCTAATATATTCAATAACTTTTGCTCTAATACTTCAGAAACTAAACATAAGACTTAGCTCTAATATTCTTGAACTCTCCAACATATTCAAAGCCACATATTCAGTACTTGGAATGATGATAATAGGAATAGTTTTAACAAAAACTAGATTTAAAAAACTTGATTATAAGTTCATATCTTTAAGCCTAATAAATAAATTCATACTCTGGCCGGCAATAATATTATTATTAATAAAACTCGATAAATCTTTCTTAAATTTATATACACAAGAAACTCACATGCTTCTTCTAATTCTATCAACTGCACCAATAGCTGCAAACACTGCTACATTTGCTATACTTTTTGGAATCGACGATCAACAGCCAGCCAGTTCTATTCTAATTAGCACAATAATGTGTATAGGCACTGTGCCCTTGATAATAAAACTGCTATAAATCACCCTACTCTAAATTCTCACCACTCTTCTTCTTAAGCTCAATCATCTTAATTTCACGCAACTAATATAATTTTTTATCAGGATTAGATTCCCAGGCTTCAAACGCTCTCAGATCATTATCAACTAACAACCGCTCTAAATCGAACTTACCACCCATGCCAGCTCCACACATTTCCTCATATATAAATGAATCATCAAATCCAGCCGCACTAGCCTCTTCTGCTGTATTAACATAGTAAACCTTTTCTGGACGAGCCCAATAAAGTGCGCCTAAACATTGAGGACAAGGCATACAACTAGAATAGACCACACACCCATCAAGTTGATAAGAACCTAAATACTTACACGCAGCTCTAATCGCTTGAACTTCTGCATGAGCAGTTGGATCATTAAGTTCAGTTACCTGATTGTGGCCTTCAGCAATTATTTCGCCATCCTTAACTATTACACAACCAAAGGGACCGCTTCCCTGCTCTGCACTTGCAAGAGCAATATCTAAACTTTTCTCTAAAAAAATCTTATGATCCATGATTTCGAATAAATTTTACCTTTATTATATTTAAAGCATATACAGAATAAAAAGCATTATAATAAGCAAAGCAGAATCACGAATAACATGTATATGCTGAGTTTTATATTCAACAATAATGTTTAACATAAATGTAACTCCAAAAATTATAATAAAAATCAGACTTAAAATATTACTTGTATCAACAACTTTTTTAATTGGTTCAAAGAATGTGTTCTTAGCTAAGTAATATTTCGTCTTAGCATAGAATCCAGGCTTAGAAATTTCTTCACCTAAAACATAACTACCCTCGTTAGATGTAGCAGAAGAATGCCAGTTACCATCAACAGGTTGCCCATAATGACTAACCACAAAAAAAGTCTGCTTATTCTTATAAACCCCACTATGTACTGCTAAACCAGTGTCTTGATATCCCTCTTCAATAAGATTTTCATAATGACTTGGACTATCCACCCAGGCATCAACAATATCTTGAGCGTTATAAAAACCAACTGCCAAATTTTCACCTGCTAAAATAAAATCATAACCTACATAATCAAGATAACCTTTCAAGCTTTCACCATTTGGTCCTTTATGACTAAAATAGCTCTCTGCAGACATATCTTTAGCTTTGGCATAAGAAGATCTATTCAACTTATCGTGGATATCAACTTTCGGCACCCCTAATTCATCACGTTTTTCATTAATAAGCTCAATAATTCTCATTTTTTCCTCCTGAAGAAAAACAGGCGAAGAATAAACATCCATAGGCACAAACAGCACTAAAGAAACTAAAAAAACTTTTATAAAGGCTAGCGAAAGACCATAACCTATCAAACGCTTTCTATGAAACAAATGCGGATGAAATCCATTTCCATGATGCGGAATAAATAAATTTTTAAGATGTCGTTTCAAGGGCTCTTAATCAAATATATCCAAGAATTATAGCACAAATAAGGACAAAACTGAAGAACTTAGCGAACGACCAAGAACTAGACACAGCAATTTGTCAATCGGATAAACCTTATACCCTAGCCAATCTACTGATATAATTTCTGCAACTTTGACTTTTAGATATGTTTAAAAAAGCACAAAAACAAAAATTTCATGACTACCTAAGACAGTACGCAAACCTACTACTAGCCATTTTTCAAGTAGTAGTAAGCATAATTTTATTCGGTAACGGAATGGATTTCGGAGCATCAACAGCAGACGGATTCGTAGATCCTCCAATTGTTCCAGCAACTTACGCATTCTCAATTTGGGGACCTATCTACCTAGCAACGATAATTTACGGGATCTACCAAGCTGGAAAAAAACAAAGAAAAAACAAACTCCTTAGAGAAATCGGATTTTTTACAGCAATTTGCTTCCTTGGAACATCACTTTGGCTAGTACTAGCTCGTAATGATCAGCTATGGCTTACATTTGCTTGTATAGTCGTAATTCTAATATCTGCTCTAACTGCTTTCTTCGACATAAACAAAAAGAAAAAACTAAAAGACCAAGAAGCCTACTACATTCTGATCCCCTTCAGCCTTTTCGCAGGATGGCTAACGGCTGCAACATTCGTAAACTTACAAGCCGTTATGAGCTCGACAGGCTACGCTAATTGGCTTTTACCAGAAAAGGTTTGGACAGTCTTAATCTTACTCGGACTTGGTACTTTAGCTACATACGTAATCAATAAGAACAGATACAGCGTAATATACGGACTAACAATTTTATGGGCTTTAATTGGAGTGATGGTAAGAAATGTAAACCCAGAAACATATAACCCAGAAATTACAATGCTCACTGGAGTGGTTGGATTATTCATCGCCGGAAACCTTTATTACAAAAGAAATATTGCTTTACCAAGCAAAAAGTAGTAGGTTCAGTGCAGTTAGGACAGTTATTTCCAGTTAAATATTATATGGAGTTAACGGCCCGCGCATGATCTCCATATTATTTAACCCAAGATTTCATGGCTAAAAAACTATTTGTAGGTAATATCTCTTGGAACGTATCTGACGATATGCTTCGAGACGCATTTGCTGAATACGGTACAGTTGAGGACGCTTACGTTCTTAAAGACAGAGAAACTAAAAGATCTCGAGGATTTGGTTTCGTAACATTCACTAACGACGAAGAAGCTGATGCAGCTATCGAAGCAATGAATGGTACAGAACTAGACGGAAGAGAGCTTACAGTAAACGAAGCTAAACCAAGAGACTAGTTTCATTCTCAACGACTAAATAAAAAAGCCGCCTGATAAAGGGCGGCTTTTTAGTACTAAGTCAATTCAACCAAAACAGATCTAACTTTCTGTGCAGTATCCTTAGTTACAGCTGATGGCTCTTGCATCGGTGCGTGAGTAGCTTCAACTCTCACTTGATCACCAGTAACTCGTAGCCTTACAGAATTACCTAATCCGCCGAATCTCCTACTGTAAGTATAACCATTATTACTTTCACTTGGCACAGCAGTAAGTTGAAGTCCTACTTCTTGTGCTGCTAATTCTGCAACTTCACCTGCATCAGCTACGCCTTCAAAACTTGCAACATATGCACCTGAATCTGACTGCTCAAATCCTTCCATTCCCATTTTAAAAAATTAAATTATCAAGAAGCAAACATACGATAAACACACAGTTGGTGCAAATATGTCAACTTGCAAACCAATCAAAAACATTACGAAACATAAAAAAGCCGCCCAACCGGACGGCTCACATAAGCTAATAGCCATTCGTTATTCACTTACTTCAGCACCAACCGACTCACCACCTAAAATTGGCTCATCATAGATACTCGCTTTACCAGCATCAGCACAACCAACAACAGCAATTACACTAACTGCCAAAAATAATCCTACTAACTTTTTCATAATATTATGATTATATAACTAAAAAAATTTTAACTGCATAACTAACAAAAGTAAACAGACCTAAAAAACTCTTCAATAAGCCATAAAACATTGATTAATCAAATAGAAAAGAGTACATTTATATGCCTATTTTACAAAATCACCATAATAATGGATAATCAAAACATGACAAAGGTAAGTCCTGACAAAAAGAAGGCTTGGAGCATGTTCTTGATTAACACACGCAAGAAGGGCAAAAACCGTGAAGTTTTATCAAACTACTTCTTTGAGGAATTTAAAAACCATAAAGAAGAATTTTTCGACTTCTTAAACGCACTACAGAAAGAAATACATAAAGAAAGTGCTAAAAATCAAAAAATACTTGCTGAAAGATATCTAAATATACTTTCACCATTATGTGACAGATTCGGTGTACACGCGCTAAAAAGAGAACTCGATGACATATGTTTCAAAATCACAAATCCAAAAGAATACGAAGAGATCAGTAAAAAACTCAAAATATTCCAAGCCGGAGAACAAATAATCATCGATAAAATAACAGAAAAACTCCATACAATACTCAAAGAAACAAAAATAGACTACGAATTAATAGGCAGATACAAGACTATACACAGCATATATACAAAAATAATTAAGAAAGAAAAAGAAGTACTAAAATTAAAAGATATTTTCGGATTCAGAATAATTGTAAACAACAACAACCAAGAAGACTGCTTCGAAGTATTAAACATACTTCATGATAATTTCATGCCAATTACGGAGTTCTTTAAAGACTACATAACTATCCCAAAAATAAATGGATACCAAAGTCTTCATACTGGACTTACAAAAGTGATCGATGACTTAGATATTCCAATAGAAGTTCAAATACGAACCAAGACTATGCACGAATTTTCTCAGAACGGTCTAGCAGCTCATTGGATATACGCAAAAGACAAAAAATCAAAACTAAGAAGTGAAAAAGAACAAAAAGTATTAGACCACTTCTCTAAAATGGAAGAAGACGCTAAAAAAGGAGTATATTTCTTTTCGCAAGACAACGACATATACATACTTGATGATGGCGCAACCATATTAGATTTCGCATACCGGATTCATAGTGGACTTGGAAACAAAACAAAATCTGCTAAAGTTGGGGAAAAAGAAGTAGATATAAAATATAAAATTCAAACTGGTGATAAAATTCAAATCAATACATCTGATAAAGATTTAGTTCATCCAGACTGGCTTAAAATAATTAAGACAAAGCATGCAAGAAAACAAATTGAAGAAAGTATTAAATACTGAGGACGTATACAAAGGCCTGATTGAAAATATGGCCGAAGCTGTATGGGTAGGTGACGAAAACGAAAGAACTGTTTACGCAAATCCAAGATTCGCAGAAATGCTAGGTTATACCCTAGACGAAATGATAGGCGAAGAATCATACATTTTCTGGGACGAAGAAAGTACAGAAAAAGTAAAATACATCAATCAAAATCACCGTAAAAAAGGAATAAGCTCTAGCTATGAAGGAAACTTAAAAACTAAGTCTGGAGAACTAATTCCTGTATTTCTTAATGGAACTCCCCTTCCAGACGGAGGAACAGTCGGAATAATGACAGACATGACCGAACTAAAGAAAAAAGAATCAATGTACCAAACCCTAATTGAAAACATGAAAGAAGGTGTATGGGTAGGTGACGAAAACGAAAGAACAGTTTATGCAAATCCAGAGTTCTGTAAATTAACTGGTTACGAATTAGAAGAACTAATCGACATTAATCCTGAATTTATTTGGGAGAAAAAAACTGCACAAAAAGTTAGATCTATAAATGAACAAGAACGAAAACATGGTATTAGCTCAATCTATGAAGGAATAGTTCTCAATAAAAAAGGTGAAGAAATACCAGTTATAGTAAGTGGAAGCCCCTCACCAGAAGGAGGAACAATTGGAATACTTACTGACCTTTCACAAATCAAAGAAAAAGAAGAAACTGAAAGAATCCTTAACAGTGCAATTAAATACGCAAGTGATGCCATAATTGTATTTAACCCAGATGGTAAAATCACATCATGGAACAAAGGAGCCAAAATGGTATTTGGTTATAAAGAAGAAGAAATAATTGGGCAAAACCTAAACACACTTTTCCATGATTACGATGCAAAAGAAATGACTGCACCAGAAAGCGTACTATACAACCTAGAGATAGATGCATTCCACAATAACGGCGAAACAATAAAAGTATCCGCAACTCTTACGCCTATCTTCGACGAAAACGGAAACAAATCAGATCACCATTTAATTATCTGTAGAGACATTACAAACCAGGCAAAATACGAAGAAGAACTCACTATAAAATACGAAAAAATCAAAGATGCATACAATCAATTCGGTATTCTAAGACGTCAAAATGACTATATTTTCGACCTACTAGAACTTGCAAACGAAAGATCAGACAGACAAAGCCTAGCTGACTTCATTGTAAGTTCTATTATTATGCTAACAAAAGTAGATGCTTGCGTACTCAGAACTTTTGACAAAGACACTAAAAAACTTGAACTAGTCTCAAGCTTTGGCGTAGGACAAGATTGGCAAGGCAAGAAAACTGCAAAATACAAAGACAGCCTTTACGAAAAAGCATTCACCGAAAGAAAAGCACTAAAAATAATCGACGTTGGTAAAGAACCAAAATACGAATCAAAATCACTAGCAAAGAAAAACAATCTTTGTTCATTAATGCTTATACCCTTAGTTTTCAAAGATGAACTAGTTGGAACTCTAAGTCTTTATACTAATCCAAATAGAAAACTAGAAATATTCGAAAACGAATTTATCGAAAAATACGCTCGAGTAATCGAACTCGTAATGTCTCAATTTTAAGCTGCTTCCAGCTCATCTAATTGACTGATTATACCTCGCAAGTGGTGATTTAAACTATTGTACAAAATTCGTGCACCTGCATCACCTTGAACCTCAACATCAAATCCAGATTCAATACATGCAAAAGGTAAACCACCTATGGCCGCTGCTATTTGCGATTTAAACGCTCCAGCCTCGAATAAAACACGCTGAATATCTTTCGGCGCCACTTCAGGATGCACTGGATAAGCCAACACTCTTCCATCTAAACTAACATGCCCCATAGCCATTCCAGTAACAAGATTTTTACCTACTGGAACACAAACACCCGTATCATCAATTTCTGGAATCTGACCTCCATGCGTCGCAACTACTGAAACCTGATCACCTGCTCCATTAAAAATAATATCATCATACTCATTACCTGTTTTCTCAAATGGGAACATACCAAACTCAAACATTCCTTGCTGCACGCCAACTTTAGAATAATCACCATCTTCATCTGCCTTATGTCTAGATACAAGAGCATCATGATGTTCTTGAGCACCAAAACATACATATAGCGCTCTAAGGGCCCTGCTTTCAGGACTAAACTTAGTCATAGAATCCATAATCGGATACGTAACAAATTTCTTAATTAACTTTCCTCCTTCACTCGGAGTATTATCCCAATTCCCTCCAACAATAACTATTCCACCGGCACCACCTTTGATTCCTGAAACTTTCTTTATATCACCATCAACAAACTCAAGCTCACCAATATATGGCTGAAGCTTTCTAAGAACAGAACGAGCCTTATCTATAGTACCTTCTCTCAAATCAAAATCTAGAACATTTACATAGTCCATAAGCCCCCACTCTTCAAATCGATCCAAGAAAGACCTATTAGTCACGCAATCAGTAAAATTCAAAAAGAAAATTGGCTTCTCAAGACCTGTACGTTCTCTGACTTCTAATAAATCTGCTTGCATCTTAAATTTCTCAGAATCCCTAACCTCTTTAACCCCATGATTATCAGGTAACTCGGATTTATCAATTACATGACAAGTATTATAAGGAGTTTGATCACCCTCTCTTGGCAATGAAGCAAGCTGAGTATCAAAATTAACTTCTATTCCACTTTGATAACCTTCAACCTCAACACCGCAGTACCGTTTTAAATCTCTAAAAACTCTACTAACTACCTCACTAATTTGCATAGGAGTCATTCCATAAGAAACATCGCCTTCTCTTTCAACTGTGTCATGAAGGAGTTTATCTCCTACACCATCAATAATGCTTTGCAAGAAATATTCATCAATAAAACTTAGATCTATAGATGCAATTTCAAACCTGTTAGCAATCGCATAAAAAATTCTATTAATATCTGATGATAATCTTTCATTGCTACGGGTAGAAATATATTCTTCAAATAACATTTTAAACTTAGGAATCAAAAGCCTAACAGAATCTGGATCAATCTTATCAGAATCAGAATCATCGCTATCTACCTTGTCTGAATCAAAATCACGAGTTAAAAACTCTACTACTGAATCTTCATCTAAATTTTCTAATAAAAATTGTCTCAACTTTTCTAGTATTAAACTAAAGTTATCACTTGAACCGAACTCTTCCATAATCGCTAAGCACCCCTGATACAGCTTTTCTTCAAACCCAGTGAATTTAATTTCATCACTACCTTCCTCTCTGCATATATAGTTAAACAATTGTACACCCAAAGCATATATAGCAATGAAAGGAGCTTCCTTATAAAGCTCAAAAACATCTTTGCTTTTACCAGTAAGACTCAACCCTTGAGTAATATGCTTATGATAAAATTCAGGACTGAAAGTTCCAAAAAATCGCCCGTAGAATTTATTGAAAATTCTAGCAAGAATCATTCGCTCCTTAAAATTAATATTTGAATATACATAGAGCATGAAACTGTAAAGACTAAACAGTAAATTTAACTGTGGGGTTTTCTCAATATTTTCAATCCAGTAATCATTAACTTCTCCTTCTAAAATCACATCTAAATAATTGTCTCGAATAAACTGATCAATCGAATGTTGTATACCTCTATAAGTATGCTCACCTTGCTCTACTAAAACTCTACGAACTTCATTACTAACTGCTACAAAAGGTATACGCCTAGCAACTGGAACCTCAACTACATGCCTACCATCAAAGCTCTTTTTAAAAAATGTTTCAGGTAAAAATCTCTCTGCACCTGCTTTCTGTATAATAACAGCTTGGGGCTCATTACCTTTAAGAACTACTCTTGCCCTATGACCACCACTATCATCTACCAAAGCATCAACAACATCTAAACGAATCATCATAGTAAAAGATTCAACAATTGCATCGGAAGCAATAACTCCTCCAGATTCAAGTACGCAAAGATTAGCAGCTAAATCTCTCTTCAAAGCCTCTGCATTACCATGAGAACCTGCTCGAACATCAAGCATAGAATGCACTCTAATAGGCTCCATTGTTCTTGGATCAACCATTACCTCTGCCATATCTTCAAATAAGCCCCTAATGTAACCTTCTGCATAGCATGGTTTTTCATCACCTGTATTAGCAGCAATATCATTAAGATCAATCGGTGTATCAGAATTTATAGAGTCTAAAAATTCATCTTCAAAGAAAATTCTTAGTATCTCATTTGAATCAAAATCTAATTGAAGCAAATCTATTATTTCGTCTGCAGTCAAATGTTGAATACGATTAGATGCCTCAGTAAAACTACTTTCAAGTTCTTGAAAACTTTGAATCAAAAATTGCAATAAATTCCTCTTTTTCTCAGGATCATGTGCATCAAATTCATAATCTGAAAAATCCATCTTTGGGCGAAGCCACTTAAGCTGACCCAAATAATTATAAAGAAGTAAGAAATCAACCTGACTTATAGGAGCATCTTGTAAAGTAACTAAATCTTCTACTCTTATTGCACAAAAATCTCGAACTTCCTTAATACATCCGCGCATTCTACTAAACCAATTCTCTGTATCATAAACACCTAAATCTTTAACAAAACGTGCTAAGCCAATATACAAAGCAAGCTGCAAATCTTGATACCTATCCTGCACAAAACGCATAGATAAAGAAGCCTCATAAGGATTCTCTGTAAAACCTACGAAAGATCTAAGTTTTTCCGGCTCTCTAAGCAACTCATACAACTTATTAAAATCAAAAAAGTCTGTACCTTTATTCCATTCTCTACCCTCCAAAGTTCTTTCATTATGCAAATACCTTCTAAACAAACTGTTTAAAACAGAAACAAAATATTTATAACCTACTAAATTCGACTCTATATCATAATCTGTATCTGGCTTAAGAAACTTACTCAAGACATCATCTATAGAAACATAAAGCCTATCACCGTAACCAATTTCTGTATACTTTCGCTCATATTCTTCTTCTGCTCTAGCAAGCCTCTTGTCTTGTACAAAACGACCATTACCAGACCCTTTAACCATAGAAACAAAAATACTAGGTTTATTATCATCTAACCTATCTCGAACTCTAGCTTCCATCTCATTTACTGCACGCGCCCCATCAAGTGGATCTTCACCTTCAGTATCATTCAAAAGACCAAGCGACAAAGCAGTGTCTAAACGCCTATCAACAACCCAATCATCAGCAAGAACTGGCTGTACAACTCCGGCATAAACCAACAACCGAAGATAATCATTAGCGACCTGATGCTGCAATGCCTTCAAATTTGTTTCTTTACCACTAATAGCCTGCCCAAAAGCTTCAACTTCGTCAATATATTCTTGATCATAATCATCAGGATGAACAGTTTCTAGCCTTCTTAATGAAAAAGCATTATGAACGGTAGCGGAAACAAAATCTTCGATTTCAGCATCAGTAGATGTTGCAAACAAACCAATCTCAGCTAAAGCTGTACGATTATGCTTCAAACCTTCTGTAATTGCATCAATGTGATTAGATCTCTCTAAAGCAGCAAGAGACGAAAGCTTTTTCCACTCAGGGGAACTAATTTTTCCAAAACGATTCATAACCATAAATAAAGAGTGCGAATACTACATCATGGAAAGCAATACAGTCAAGGCTTAAACACCTGAGAAAAGCCTTGCAAAAAGGAAATAGAGAATATATAGTGAGGACATACTCACCTATCAAATTGTATGCCTTCGCTAATGAGACATACCGGTTTTCCTTCCCCTGCTGATGACTATATATCTCAAAATTTAAATTTAAATGAATTAATAATAAAACATCCAAGTGCAACTTACTTTTTAAAGTTCAAAGGCTCCCCAAAGTTTGATGTATTAACCAACGATTTACTAATAATAGATAAATCAATAACACCTAGAGCAAATCAACTAATAATAACAATTAAGGACAATGAATTTCACCTCGAAAAATTTTCAAACAAAACACCCTCTATTTGGGGAACAGTTACTAACATAATTAGACATGCCTAAATATGCACTAATTGACTGCAACAACTTCTTTGTCTCTTGCGAAAGAGCTTTCAACCCAAGCCTAAATAACAAACCTGTAATAGTCCTATCAAATAACGATGGATGCGTTATCTCGAGATCAAATGAGGCAAAAGCCCTAAATATTCCAATGGGGATACCTCTATTCAAGATCAAAGACATAATAAACCAACACAACGTAGTAGTATGCTCTTCAAACTTTAGACTTTACGGTGATATATCAAAAAGAGTAATGATTTCACTCCAAATACTATGCGACAAAATAGAGCCCTACTCTATCGATGAAGCATTCACCTCAATATCTTGCCTACAAGAAGGGCACTTTATTAAAAAGAAAATAATGCAATGGACGGGAATCCCAACATCAGTCGGCATAGGTAAAACCAAAACACTAGCAAAAGCAGCGAATGAAATAGCAAAAAAATATCCTCAATTTAAAGGAGTCTTAGAAATAAATGACCTAAACCTTCTAAAACTTCTGCCAATCGAAGATGTTTGGGGCGTTGGACGCCAATACTCAAAGCACTTAAAAGCATGCAAAGTATACACTGCCTACGACCTAATTCAAAAAACCGACGAATGGATACACCAAAAAATGAAAACACCAGGTCTACAAACTGTATTCGAACTTCGAGGAACCGAATGCAAAACCCTCAAAACCAAAAATACACACAGAAAATCTGTCTTAAGCTCACGCTCTTTTGGCAAACCCGTAACAACACTCTCCGAACTAAAAGAAGCAGTAGCAACATACATTAACACTGCAGCTCGTAAACTCAGATCAGAAAATCTAGTGACTAGTCGAGTAACAACATTCATAAATACTGGTAAAAGCCAATACGGCACAAGCTATTACAACAGCGAAGAAACAGATCTTTTAGTAGCAACGAACTTTACCCCAGATTTAATCAAATTAGCTCACGAAAACCTAGAAAAAATATTCAAACCAAATATAAAATACAAAAAAGCAGGTGTATTATTCACTAACCTAAAACCAGCAAATCCAACTCAACTATCAATAACAGAAGAAGTCAAAAACACAGAACCACTAATGCAAACAATTGATTATCTAAACGAAAAATGGGGCAAATACGCAATACATCCAGCTTCTACCGGAATCAAAAAACACTGGCAAATGAAATCAAATATGCGTTCACAAGAATTCACAACTAATTGGAAAGAACTACCAATAGCTAAATAAACCATGCAAACATTCAAAGAAAAAGTCCTACAAGTAGTCTCTAAAATACCTAAAGGCACTACCCTAACCTACAAACAAGTAGCAGAAAAAGCAGGCAGCCCAAAAGCATGCCGAGCAGTAGGCTCAATAATAAGTAAAAACTACGACCCAAAAATCCCCTGCCATAGAGTAATCAGATCAGACGGCAAAATCGGCAACTACAACCGCGGCCAAGACAAAAAAATCAAACTCCTAAAATCCGAAGGCGCAATCTAGGATCCCATTCTCACCACTAATTAGTCAACATTCCCTTTACTTAAACAAAACTATCTGATAAATTCTTGCAGCTAATAACTACAGAACTATGGCAAAAGGAAAAAGAACAAACAACACATACTTCTGTCCAGATTGTGACATCATAATCGGGAACAGTACTTACAACAAAGCAAATGCAAAAGTTGGTGAAATCAACTATAAGAAACATTGTAAGAAATGTCACAAACATGTGACTCCAGTATCTAAAGATACTAAAAAAGGAAACTAAACAAAAAACCGAGCAATGCTCGGTTTTTTAGTACCCAAATTCTATAAATCATCCGGAGGTATATTCTGATACTGAAGTATATAAGAAGCAATATCACCAAACAAAGGAGCAGCAACATCAGAACCCCACTGAGAAGTTCTTGGCTTATCTATTTTCACAAGAATCACAAACTCCGGATCACTCGCAGGAGCAAACCCAGCAAAAGAAGCAATAGTAGTACCAAGACCTTCTAACGGTACTCCATTTCTATATGTTTGGGATGTACCAGTTTTACCAGCAACTAAATAATTATC
>JAUHYY010000066.1 GCA_030426295.1 bacterium | reverse complement strand
AATGCCTAGAGGAATCAAAAAAATCCTACTCAAAATAATTGCTTCAAAACCAATTATAAAGATAGCAAAAACACTCAAAATCGAACCTGTATACTACTATGCGTTATCAAAGCGATATTTTTTCATTGGATTAAAAGAACAAATATCATAGAATTAAAGCAACCTAATTGAGAAAAATGAACAAAAAGTTAACAGCAATATTAGTAAGTACTTTACTAGTTTTATCTATAAGCGGATGTAAAAAACAACAACAAGTTGGACCAGCTCCAGAACAAATAACACTTACTTATTACAAACTTTTTGAAAATGAAGAAAACTTCGAAAATACATTTAATAAGTTCCAGTCACAAAATCCGAACGTACAAATCATCTACAAAAAATTTGTAGATCCAGAAAGATACATTGAAACAATAATCGATGAAATTGCTGAAGGTGGAGGACCAGACATAATGTCAGTTCCAAACACATGGATCAGACAAAACTACAAAAAACTAACTCCTGCTCCAGAAACTCTAGCAACACCAGAAATCTACAGAGATCTATTCGTAGACATAGCAGCACAAGACAACATTCTAACAGACTCAGAAGGTGTAGAAAAAATCTATGGTCTGCCACTAACTGTAGACAACTTAGCTCTTTTTTATAATGACAAACACTTCGAAGAAGTAATCCCAGAAAGAGGTAAACCATCTACAACTTGGACGGGCATAGTTCAAGATGTTCAACGACTAAACAAACAAAATTCTTCATCACTCGACAAGTTCGACCGATCAGGAATCTCACTTGGTAGAAGTGACAATATTTCACGAGCAGCAGATGTATTTTATCTAATGCTCATGCAAAACGATGTAGACTTCTACAACAAACAATTCACAGCTACTAATTTCGCAACTAAAAACGAAACTTCTGACGTATTAAAATACATATTAAGTTTTTCAGATGAAGAGCAACCAAACTACTCATGGAACAAATTTATAGCTGACCCAACTAGCCCAGAAAAAGAAGTAACACCTTTCGCTCTAGGTAAAACTTCAATGATATTCGGATACTCAAGCCAATACAAAAACATACTAAATGTAATCGATAGCAACAAAAAAGCTGGTAAAGACACAATTTCAATTGGTGACGTTAAGATAGCTCCTATTCCACAAACATCACTTGATGGTGAAAGAGTAACTCTAGCACAATATTACACAGAAACTGTAAGCAGGAATTCGAAGCATCCTGAGGCAGCATGGAAACTAATAACTTTCATGGCTCAAGAAGATAACCTAGAAAAATGGTATAAAAAAGACTTCAAGCCAACATCACTTCGAAGCTTGATTCCAAAGCAAAGAAGCAATCCAATTTTTGGTACATTCATAGAACAAATCGGCTACTCAAGAACACTACCAATAGTAGATCTATACAAATACAAAACTATCATCGACACGATGATAACAAATTCAATAGGTGAAGAATTTGTAAGATCAGAACTATTAAGTACTCAACAAAAACTCAATCAAATCATTCCAAATGAAGGAGCTTACCCAATTCCTGAAGGAGAACTATAAAATTCTACCTCTATTTTTAGGGGTAATAATTTTACCATTCAACAGAGTGATTTTTTCTGAATACCCAAATTTTTTCTTTGGTAAATTCAACTATTTTCAAACTCAAACAATACTCCTTTCAGCACTAATCTTGTTGGCAGCTTGCATCATATATTTATCACTAAACCTAAAAAGGCTAAAACTAAGCTCAAACTCTCTGCCAACTAACCTGAGCTTAATATTCTTAGCCTATCTTTTCCTAATTTCTTCAAACCTACATTACTTAATAGGCTTCATATTAGTTATCACTCTACAAACACTAACTAAAAAAGAAAGAAACAAAATAATCCTCGCCTTAGCAATTACAGCTGGAATACAAATAACGATTTCTATATTTCAACTATTTTTACAATCAGACCTCGGACTTCAAATAATAGGGGAACCTAAAATAAACCATGATATAAAAGGCATAGCAAAAATAAGAACATCATTTGCAACAATTCTAAGACCATACGGAACCCTGCCACACCCAAACATTCTTGGAGCACTTGTTGCTATAACCTTGCTTCTAACAACTAAAACAAAAAACAAACTAGCTTTAACATCTGGCCTTCTCTCAAGTCTCTCAGTTTCAGCAAATCTATCAACATTTATTACTCAACTCTTCAGCAAGAAAAATAAAATACTAATTATTGTCTTAACAGGAACTCTTATAACTACTGTATCAATAAGATTATTAGATACAGACAAAGGCTCAATCACAGAAAGAATCGAACAAACCGAAAACGTATCAACAAATAAATACTCAATCAAAGAACTCTTAATCGGTACAAACCAAAATATAAGCACAGAAAACAAAGCAAAGCCGTGGCACTACACACCAACACACAATACTTACCTTCAAACATTTCAATTGGCAGGTATATTAGGCCTAATAATCTTACTCGCAACTCTCGCAGCTACAGCAAAAACAAATATAGAAATAACAATATTTCTAAGCACAATGTTTCTACTTGATCACTTTTGGATCACAACACCTCACGGAATACTCCTATTAAGCCTATTGTTCGGTCTTAAATCAAAGCAACAACTTACTAAAATCCTATATTAGAAGGCATATACTCAATGAGAAATTTTTTTGTGTCTACGGATCCTAAATCATCTTCAGCAAATCTGGAAAGTACGCCAGCAATACATCCGCTTTCATGCACAACAACCCCACCTGAAGACCCACCATTAATTTCATGTCTAACACCTCTTAAAACAGTATTAACTGAAAAAGTAGAAGTGTTCCAGCTATCCTTCGAATTAACTCCATCCAGAATTTCTCTACTAGACAAAATACAATACTCCCCAGAAAAAACATTCCAATGGACAAAATTCACAATATCACCTACCTCTAAAACAGATGAAGCACATGTCTCAACATTACTAGGAGGTTCATCAATAGGTAAGACTGCAACTGAAATATCACCATTCGACTCAAAAACAACATCTTCAGGACTAACATTATCTAAAACGACTTCTCCATTACTATCAGTAATTCGAACATTATGTAAAAACCTTCTTCTATATGCACCATTTGGAATTAGACCATGCGAAGCTGTTACTAATCGATTACCAATGATTCCACCTGACAAGCCATATCTTTCATTTACACCCGTTATTCTTACTGGCACAACACCTGCATCTAAGACTTTTTGTAAAACTCCATCTGCAACATCCTGACACACAGGAAAATCATAATCTGATTTTTCAGCGGGTGAACCATTATTATCTAAAACAGATATATCATTACTTTCCGCAGTATTGCATGAAACTAATATTGCTGTAGCTAATGGTAAAAGATGTTTGAAATTCATAAAATCAACTTAAGCCATAACTATACACGGAAACAAACAGATGTCAATAAGTTAACCCTCAAAAAATCCACTGTTACCCCTCAAAAAGTCTGACACCTGCATCGCACCTTTTGACTCTGGCTGGAACTCCATAACTCGAATAGTTCCTTCATCACAACCTATATAGAGGTCTATGTCTTCTTTAAAGTGGCCTGGCTTAACTTCAAGATCACTAACCTCAATTTCAATCAGCTTAAATCGTTTTTCATTGTGTACAAAGTAGGTCCCTGGCCATTCATAAAATGCTCTAAATTTATTATAAACTTCATCTGCGCTTAAAATATTGAAATCAACCAGACCATCCTCTTTCCTAAACTTACCGCAATGAATAGGTTCACCAATTTGCTCAATGCAACCAAGCTTATCAAAATCTAAAATTACTTCTTTAAGTAAATCCCCACCAATCACACCAAGAGTACTCAAAAGCTCATTATATCTCATAATGTGAGGAATCTGATACTTAACTGATGCATAAATATCACCAGCATCAAGTTCATCAACTACTTTAATAATACAAACACCAGTTTCATCATCACCATTCAAAAGTGCACATTTCATTGGGGATGCTCCTCGATACTTTGGCAGCAATGAAGGATGAACATTCAATGTATCTTTCATAGCTACTTCAAGAACCTTAGAAGGTAAAATCATTCCATAATCACATACAACTACAAAATCGTATTGATCATTGCTTAAAAGCTCAAATAACTCATCTGACCCATTTGGGGTCTCAACTTTATAGTTATGCTCCAAAGCAAGAGCCTTTAACGGTGTAGGCGTCAAAACCTGCTTTCGCCCAACCTTCTTATCAGGATTAGAACAGACCAAAGAAATATCGATATCTTCGGCATCTAGAAGCCGAGAAAAGACTTCAGAGGCAAATTTACCCGATCCAAGAAAAGCTATTTTATTCATAAATTCATCATAAACTAACACCTACGATTATACATAGAATTTACCCTTTGACAAAAGGCATGATTTAACCTATACTTCACAGCTAATATCAAAGTTCAAAATGAAACAAGTTTTCACACAGATCGTAGACACGCTTAAGGCAAGCCAAAATGTGCTGATTATATCGCACAACAGACCTGATGGTGACACAACAGGTTCAAACCTTGCACTGAGACTATATCTAGAAAAAGAAGGTAAAAACGTTGTTTCTGCATGTGCTGACGAACTGCCAGATAACCTTAAATTCCTGCCAGAAAGCGACAAATTTGTTACTGAGTTCTTACTTGAGGATTTCGACACTGTAGTAATTGTAGACGCTGGTGCAAGACATCTAGTTAGATTCTTTGAAATTTACCCAGAACTAGGTCGAACTAAAAAACCAATTATCTCGATCGATCATCACTTCTCAAATGACAAATTCGGAACAATCAACGCAATCGATCCAGAAGAAACTTCAACGACAACACTTCTATATAGATTCTTCACTGAACAAAACATCGAAATTACTAAAGACATGGCAACATGTCTTTTAAATGGTATCTACACAGATACAGGAAGCTTCATGCACGGTAACACAAAATCTTACACATTAAAGATTGCAAGCGAACTACTTAAACTTGGTGGAGAATTCAAACAAATCGCCGACAACAACTTCAAAAGAACTCCAGTTAAAAAACTAAAACTAATGGGAGAAGTTCTTAACAATGTTCAATACGACAGAATAGATCAAAAAATTGTTGGAGGAGTAACTAATCAAACATTTGAAAAATTTGAAGCAACTTCAGAAGATCTAAGTGGAGTCGTTGATTTCATGACTTCAATCCCAGACGCCAAATACACAGTACTTTATACAGAAGACAACAAAGGAGGGGTTAAAGCTTCACTAAGAACAAGAAGAGATGATATAAATGTAGCAGAAATCGCAGAATCATTCGGAGGAGGAGGACACAGCAAAGCAGCAGGTTTCAAAGTTCCAGGTAAACTCGAAAAACAAGTTTCTTGGAATGTACATGAGCTTGAGAGCAACAACCAATGAATGGTAAATTCCTATCAGGAATAAACCAATCAAATGCCTGAAACATTACAACAAATCGCCGAAGAAATCCTGGCGAGCGATCTTAAAGATATGTATCCAAACATTACAAACGTTGTTCCAGGCGAGGGGAGTAACACAGCTGAGATAATGATCATCGGTGAAGCACCAGGTAAACAAGAAGACCTCGAAGGACGACCATTCATAGGTCGATCAGGTAAACTACTAACCAAAATGCTCGAAGAGGCAGGTCTTGATCGTGAAGAAATATTCATCACAAACAGCGTAAAAATCAGACCACCAGAAAACCGAGACCCAACCTCAAAAGAAAAAGATCTTTGGTTTCCATTCTTGAAAAGACAAATCATCGCACTAAAACCAAAAATCATTGCGACACTCGGCAGACACTCAATGAACGAATTCTTGCCAGACGCAACTATTTCAGTAGTTCACGGCCAACCACAAAAAGTGGGCGGACTTTGGCATGAACACCAAATAGTTCTACCTCTTTATCATCCAGCCGTTGGACTATATAATCCTTCACAAAAAGAAGTCATGATTGCCGACTTCAAAAAAATTCCAGAAATTC
>JAUHYY010000065.1 GCA_030426295.1 bacterium | reverse complement strand
TCCATGCTTGCAACAAGACATGCATAAATTAAATTATTTCTACCATCAGCTCCAATCTCAGAGAGGGGAACAATCGAACCCGTAAACACAACAGGCTTACTTAGACCTTGTAAAGCATATGCCACTGCCGAAGCACTATAGGCCATAGTATCAGTACCTTGAGCTATCACAAATCCATCATAATCTTTATACAATTCATTTATCTTCTCAGCAATTTGCTGCCAATGCCCCGGATTCATATTCGAAGAATCAATATTCACAAGCTCATGAAAATCCAAATCTAAATGATCATCAAGCTCAGGAACAACATCCAATAAAGCTTGAGCATCTTTCGCAGGAGTTAACGCTCCAGTCTCTGGATCCTTTATCATTCCAATAGTTCCACCGCAGAATATAAGAGCAATTTTTGGTTTCATTTTTGAAGTTTTAAACTAATAGAAGTTTATTCTAATTTGTCACTCCTTGTAAACTAAAACCTTAGGCATTAGTAAGCCTAGAAAGGAACTCTTTAGTAATATCTACAGCTCCTTCATCACTTGCTGCTACATCTGATTCTAGTCGCATACCCCCTTCTTTGCTAGCAGCGTGAACCATTCCCCAATTTATAAGTGATATACGATTCTTACCATCTTTTTCATCTAACTTACTTAATGCCATTCGAATCTTTTGTGGATTGAAGTAAATTCCAGGTTCAATAGTCAATACTTCATCAGCTTCAAGAGCTCTACGTGGATAGCTATTTTGTATCGCTGGGTCATCGTATGGTTTCGCTGCATTTCCGAATTTATCCACTACGAACTCAGAGTGTTCATGAACATGGCTACCCATAGTATGTCCAATTGAATGCGTGATAAATGCACTAGGTATTTGCAGTGCAACTGCATCTTCTACACTACAATTCTGAACGAATCCTACTTCAATCAATAACTCAGCAACTTTAACGTACATTTGCTTAGTTAGCTCACCGTACTCAACTCCAGGTACTACAAGTGAAGAAAGATCACTTTGTATTGTTTCAAGCCCAGCCAGTGTTTCTCTAAATTCTGGTACTACTCCTTCTCGAACATAGTCAGTCGTAATATCGCAAGAGATACCATTAGCTTCAGCTCCTGCGTCAGTTAATACATTATTAGCTGCTATATGATTTGTAGTAGGTTCGAAATTATGCAAAACAGTCGAACCAGGACCAATTGCAACGATAGGCGGGTACGGTGAATCCTGGACTGTATGATTAGTTGACCCAAGATACATATTTCTTAGCTGAAATTCGACTACATCAGGATCATTTTCAAATGCTTCACGTATTGCTTCATGACCTACAACTGCTCGCCTTGTAGCAGCAGTGATGCATTTCAGTTCGTATGGGGTCTTACGTCTCTTTAACCACTCTAACTGATTTAAGACTCTTTCAGTTGCATGCATGAAATGTGGAAGTGCACGAAGATCTCTTCGGTAATCTATACCAGGCATTCTTGTGTCTCCTACAAATGCAGTACTTCGTGAAAACTCTGAACGAATAAGTGCCATAACTTCACCAGGAGTAGGAACAACCACAACATCAAAATGCTCAGCTGCACTATCTGGAACATTTGCCTGCAAATGCCAAGGGTCTTCAGGATTACTATGTACGAATAGTTTAGGTTTTTCAGCACCTTCGGCGAACACCACAGCATTACCCGGAGTTTGATCAAATCTACGAGAAGTACCATTAGAGATAGGTTCGCTAGGCGAATATACTCCTCCAACTATCCTTGTGAAATCCGGATGTGGTTTTGTTGTAGTAGTTATATCCCTCCCTGGTTGTTTAACTTCTGTTCCTGAGTGAAAGACTAGGGCTCTGAATTCATTATCCCTTAAGGTTTCGTTTATATCTTCAATTACCTTTGCCAAGTGTGCACCATATGCAACATCTAAATTATCTGTATTAAGTATTTCAGCTCGATTAACCATAGTTATTTGTTTAAAGGTGAAAATTTTATCAATAAGAGAGGATTTTTGAAAGAAAATTCTTCCGACTACGTATATACTTACAAAGGTATTAATCTTTCTGTTTATTAAAGATCTTAAGTTCACAGATGAAGAGCTTGCTCAAATAACCCTTGAGGATCCAGACATGTTTGGACTCCTAATTGAGCGCTATGAGGGAAAACTGTTTCACTACATCAAGAGAACTATTAATTTTCCTGATCAAGAAACTGAAGACATTCTTCAAGAAGTTTTTATTAAAGCCTATAAGAACCTTAATAGCTTTAATCCTGATTTAAAGTTCTCATCTTGGATTTACAGAATCACTTACAACCACACAATAAGCTACTGGCGAAAAAACAAAAACAACAACTTGAACTTATCAATCGAAGACTCAGAAATCTTACTTAAGACACTATCAACCGACGAAGACATTGCTGATAACCTAGACACACAACTTGAATCAGAATCAGTAAGAGAGGCTATCAATTCATTAGATAAGAAATACCGAGATGTATTGGTACTCAAGTTCCTTGAAGATAAGTCATATGAAGAAATCTCCGACATTCTTAAGAAACCATCTGGTACAATCGCAACATTAATAAACAGAGCAAAAACTAAACTTAAAGACAAATTAACTTAAACACCATGAACAAGAAAAAAATCAAATTACAGGTGTTAGATAAAATCAAAGAGTTAAACCTCGAACCTACTCCTAAATGGCATTTCATTTTGAAGGACTGGGTCGTATGGGCAGCATTCAGTATCTCAATTTTAATAGGTGCAGCAGCATTCTCAGTTTCAGTTTTTATGCTTAGAACAAATGATTGGGGTATACACAAAAGACTCGACGATACCTTCATTGAATTCGCTTTCGAAACCCTGCCGTACATTTGGATAGTCCTTTTCGCTGTATTTATTTACGTTGGATACTACAACCTTCGACACACAGAAAAAGGATACAAGTACAGCCTGCCATTAATCGTTGGAGTGAACCTTTTAGCAACAATTATATTAGGTTATGCATTTCTTGGGATGGGAGTAGCAAAGCGAATAGATGCGTTTGCAATAGATAGAATCCCTGCATACGAAAGACTTTCTAACGAACCACGAAGACAAATTTGGACCAACCCAGAAAACGGACTCCTGGCAGGAGAGATCAAAAAAGTTGTACAACAAGACGAGATCATATTAATAGATTTCAAAGACAACGAGTGGAAAGTTCTAATCAAAACTAATCGATTCCCAGACGATCTATTAGAAGAAGGTCACACAATTCAAACTCAAGGTGAAAAAACAGGAGACCTAGAATTTTCTGCGGAGCATATAAGACCTTGGCAAAGAAACCTACCAGGTAAAATACAAGGAAACACATTAGAGATGAATGAGAATTTCAGACCTAAAAGATAGAAATGGGCCGGCGAATGCCGGCCCATAGTTTGTATAATTACGGCATGTAAACTACAGAATTTACTGCTTCTTCATATCCAGCCTCAATTGCCATTTGGGCTAACTCTGAATATATACCAGAGATATTGTCATCATTTATTACATGCTCAAGTACCATTTTGATTTTTGGGTCAAGTAGTCCATGAATGAGCATTTCTTTAAAGACTAATCTAACCATGTGTCCGTTCCTAAGGTCTCGATAATGTAGGGCAAGTTTAGATAGCATTTCAGACCTACCTAGATTTACAACTTTCCAAGCTTCGCTTATAGCCGATAGCTTTAAGGATTTTGCCTTCCCTCTATATTCATAGGCTGCTGAAAACTGACCAGGATGTTCAGCAAGATATTCCTCAGCTTGTAGTCTAATCTCAATATCAGACATAAGTGAGAATATTTCTGAACGAGCCATTGCACTAACATCCTCTGGATACATACCAGCACATTCACTAATAATACTTTCATATTCATTATTCTCAACAGCGAGTTTATGGTGTTCAACAGAAAGTCTACTATTTTCAGAAGCTATACGTGGATAGTAGTTATAGATTCTAGCTTTTTCTGCATCTGATAAATCACCCATCAAATCATGAAATATACTTTCTTCTATAGGTTCATATTTTGAGAAGGAGTACAAGATATGCATTAACAAATCTTTTGGTGAATTGAATCCTAAAGCTTGAGCTAGTTTTTCAGGGTGATATTCTAAGAATGCCATAAAGGCTTCAAGTTCTTCTGGGTTAGCTAATATATCTAGGTTAGCTTGATATTGTTGTATGTTTATTGCAGGTTTCATTTTTGTAAATTGTTATAAAATTAAAAAAACCTTACCGATTTAGTTTGGTAAGGGTTGTAAGTTACGAGAAAACATCAGACTCACGTCAACCCTTGCGCGCCTGTTGTTGTTGTAACTAAATTTATAACTTGAATACTCATATATTGTAATTTAGCATTAAGCCTTATTAAAAGGCAAGAACACTTTTTTGAAAGAAAAAATACTCACCTGCGTAGTAGATAATACAGGCCTGATCAAAAACTTATATTATCTAACTAACACAGATGAATATCACTAAAAACATTATAGGCGCACTGCTAGCGATTTCAATATTAACGGTAAGTGCATTAGCTGTATCTGCAGCAAACCAAGAGGAAGTTAAGCAGGCCATCCAAGATGGCGATTATGAAACTTTCCAAGAATTAACTCAAGACAGACCAAATGCTCCAGAAATCTCAGAAGATGATTTTTCAAAACTTCAAGAGGCACATGGCCTAATGGAATCAGGAGACCAAGAAGCAGCAAAAGCTATATTTGAAGAAATAGGTCTTAAAGGACCAAGAGGTGGGCACCACGGTGAAAGAGGTGGTGAAATCAGAGAAGCAGTTGAAAGTGGAGACTATGAAACTTGGGCTGCAGCAGTAGAAGAAAGAGGAGGAGACTCATCACAAGCTACTTTCGAGATTATCCAAAAAGCTCACGAACTTCACAAGACCGGAGATCACGAATCAGCCAAAGAGCTCCTAGAAGAAAATGGTATAGAACGACCACAAGGTAAATTCGGTAAACACAGAGGTGGTAACTGCGAAGGACCAGAACAAACAGAAGAATAGTCAAAAATTCTAAAAGCAACTTGATAGCAAAAAGAGCCAGTAGTTATAGACTGGCTCTTTTGTTAAATATCCCTTGAAAACTTAAGTACAGATGTTACTAATACATTAATGAATCCAGATATAATAAATTACGTTATTGTTCCATTATTAATTTTTGCAGCGAGAGTTGTAGATGTTTCTATGGGGACAATGAGGATAATATTAGTTGCAAAAAGTCATAAGCTTATGGCCGCAACAATTGGATTTTTCGAGGCGTTAATATGGGCATTTGCAATAATCCAATTGCTCGAGAATTTAACAAATCCTGTGACATACATCGCATACGCTTTAGGGTTTGCAGCAGGTACATATGTAGGGGTGGTAATAGAAGAGAAAATCGCTATTGGTAATATGCTTATACAGGTAATTACAAAAGAGGAGCCTAAAGATCTAGAAGAAGCATTAAGAAACGCAAAATTTAGACATACATCACTCGAAGCTGATAGCAATGAAGGTCGAGTAAATATTGTTTATATTATTGCTACAAGAAAAAACTACAGACGTATATCAAGTTTAATCAAAACGTATAATCCTAAAGCCTTTTTCTCTGTTGAAGATATCAATATAGTTCAGCAAGAAATAGAAAACGTAATAACAGTTGGTAAAACAGACGAGTTATTATCAATTTTCAAGAAGGCATTCAAAAGAAAATAGTTAATCTATCAAAGGATAAACACCTTCCTCATCATGTACTTCTTTACCAGTAAGGGGTGGATTAAATACGCAAACAAGTCTCATGTCTTCTTCTGCTCGAAGTAAATGTTCATCATGTTTATCAAGTGCGTACATTGTTCCGTCTTCAATTTTATAGATCTTTCCATCTGATAATGTTTCGATCTCACCTTTACCTGCTACACAATAAACAGCCTCGAGATGATTTTTGTAATGTATGTGTGTTTCAGTCCCTGCATATATTTCTGTGTCATGAAACGAGAATCCCATATTGTCATCTTTTAGAACTAAGCGATG
>JAUHYY010000064.1 GCA_030426295.1 bacterium | reverse complement strand
TTAGAGTTTGCTAAATTAATTCCTAGAGGTGATCCACCAGAGCCATCTCCATTTATAGTAGCGTTTGTGGAAACAGTTCCACCACCACTAGGAGTAATCCAATGAGTAGTAGCAGAGTCACCAAACGCACCGACAGTATTAAGAGCTAAAACTTGTCCTGGTGTACCAATTGCTGTCGGGAATACGTAGTTACTATTTTGAGAAACAGAAGGTGCTCTCCAACCAATATACTGAGAACCAGTTCCACTTGGCTCTTGGAATCTTATATCTCTAGCATTATTATCACTATTAGTCATTGCAATCCTTGAGTTTGCTGTAATTAGGAAACTTCCAGCAAATGTTTGATTTGCAGTCCAAGTATTAGAATTTGCTAAGTTAATTCCAAGGGGTGACCCTCCAGAACCGTCTCCATTTATAGTAGCGTTAGTTGAAACGGTTGAACCGCTAGGTGCAGCCCAAACAGCGTCAGTACCACTAACAGTTAATACGTGACCATTTGTAGCGCCAGGAGAAATCTTAGCAGCCGTTACAGCTTTATCTTCAATTTTTGCAGTTGCAACAGCATTGTCTGCCAATTTGGCTTCAGTTACTGCGCCGTCATTAATCTTTGCTGTTGTTACAGCAGAGGATCCAATTTTAACATCAGTTACTGCAGAAGAACCAATCTTATCTGTTGTTACGGCTCCATTTGCTATTTTTCCAGTAGTAACAGCGTCATTGTTAATCTTTGCTGTTGTTACTGCATTATCAGCTAGACCTAGTGGTGACCCTGTTAAACCATTACCATCAATTGTAGTATTAGTTGATACTGTAGGATTGTCCCAAGACATTACACCGCTACCGTCTGTTTTTAAATATTGATTAGCATCTCCATCATTGATTGGCAAAGTGTATTCTACATCTGCTGCTAAAGCAGGAGATTTGAAAGAAGTAAAGTTCTCTCCACTACCAGCAGGTTCCGGGAATATTAATTCCTTGCCTGGCTCTAATGTTACATTACCTTCGTTATCTGTCAATCCAGTTTGTGCTTGTTCGAATATCATTTCATCTAATCTTTGTTGAGAAGATAGTGTTAAAGGACTACCAGTCCAAACTTCTACAATATAAAATGAGTTTACATCTGTAGCTAGAATTGCTGGCGTTTCAGGTACACTTGCAACAATTATACCTGAAGCATTCGGTGTTAAACTAACTGTTGCTCCTGTGAATTCAGTAGTTGGACCTGTCGGCGAATAGTCAACGATTCTTACTTGAACGTCAACCGCGGCACCCGGCTTTTTGATTACTACTTTAAAACCACCAATAGCAAATGAGCTAGAGTAGGTCAATATAGCAACAAGGATTAATAATAATAATTTTTTCATAAGGGAATGTCCCATATTAGTTAATAGAATAAGATTTTTTTATTTCTGTTATCAATTAATCGGTAATATAGTTAAAAAGATTGATATTTGAAGAATTTACAAAACAAAAAACCCCACACCTTTTTTGGTGTGGGGTTGTGAAAACTAAATTTTTGATAGACCCTTTAGTTGCTTATAAAACTACAAGCATCAGATACTTGCGTTCTTAGAACTACACCTGCACTTCCGTTAACGGATTCCCAATTTGGTCCAACTGGTATACCCGGATTTCCTGCACTCGCACCACCTACACCTTCATAAGAAACATTCAACTGAGTATCGGTTCCTTTTAATCCACCTGCAACAGTCGATGTTCCGGCAACAGCATTTGCATTAGTAGAGATATAATGGATAAGTCCTCCACCACCTCCGCTACCAGCGAGATCATTAGTCGCACCACCGGGGTTATTTCCATTTCCACCAGACACATTAATTGTTCCAGAATTTGTTATAGATGAGTTAGTCGCTAATACAACAAACCCTCCACCACCACCACCACAACCAGGCTTTGTAGATGTTGGTGCATAAGTAGCAGGTGTACCGCCTTTAGCATTTATAGTACCTCCATTCGTGATTCCTGTTGCAGCAAATATAGATAACGTTCCACCGCCATTCCCACCAAATGTCTCGCTCCCCAATGTTCCACCTGTATTTCCACCAGAACCACCTTTGGGGCCAAATTTGAATACTCTTCTATAAACTTCAGAGCTAGGGTATGCTTTAGTTGATGTTAAAGTATAACCTAGCATATCACTATTACCTCTATCTGCGTTATTACCCCATGCCTCACCTAATACACCTGTTTGAACTTCTATAGTTCCATTATTAATAACAGTTGTTTTTGATTGGATAACAGTTCCACTTGCAACTGTTAGAGTTACACCACCATTGATAACCAAGCTATTAAACATGTAATTACCATTTGTAGGAGGGTTTATTGACCAATCAGTATTTGCAGATATGATAACATCACCTGCACTACCATCACCATAGATATTACATCCACCACCACTAGCAGGAGTAGTCCAAGAAAGAGTACCAGTACCGTCAGTTGTTAGTACTTGATTGTTTGTACCAGCGTCAACAGGTAAAGTATAAATAACATTCCCAGCCAAGGCAGGAGATTTAAATGCTGTGTAATTATCACCATCAGCTGTAGGCTCGGCAAATCTCAATTCCCCAGCATCATCTAAAGTTATGTTACCATCATTATCAGTTACACCAGATTGCGATTGTTCGAATACCATTTGATCAAGTCTTTGTTGAGAGGTTAATGCCAATGGGCTTCCTGTCCAGACTTCAACTATATAATAAGAATTGACATTTGTAGCTAAAATGACTGGAGTAGCTGGTACATCTGCTACGATAATTCCCGACGCGTTAGGTGTTAAGTTTACCGTTGCACCAGTAAATACTGTTACAGGCCCACCTGGTGAATAATCAACAATTTTTATTTGAACATCAACTGCTGCACCAGGTTTACTAACTACTACTTTAAAACTACCAATAGCTAATGAGCTAGAGTAGGTAACCAAAGCAACAAGAATTAACAATAACATTTTTTTCATTTGGTTTCCCCAAATTAGTTTATAGAATAAGATTTCTTTCATTTCTGTAATTAAGTAATCAGTAATATAGTTAAAAAGCTTGATATCTGACGACTTTGCAAAATAAAAAAACCCCACACGTAGTGCGGGGCTTATAGTTTTCAATTTTTTTTATTTTTAGTGTAAGAAAAGCAATTCTCGATATTTCGGAAGTGGCCAATTGCGGTCATCTACTATTAACTCGAGTGCGTCTGCTTCTGCTCTTATTTTGTCAAATAAAGGTTTTACAGTATTAGCAAAAGCGACTCCACGAGCACGCATTTCATCTTCTGCTTCAGCTTCAAGTCTAGATTTGCGAAGCTCACCAAGATATTGATTTAAATTCTTTAATCTTTGTGATATTTCTCTAATTGAATCTTTTTGTACTTCTGCCTCATCTTTTAGACCGATATTTACTAGACCCTTTACGTTGTCTATTAGCTTGTTCTGATGCTGTACACAAGCTGGTATAATGTGTGCCTTCGATATTTCTTCTACTAATCTAGCTTCTATATCTATTTTAGCACAATACTCTTCTACTGCTACATTGTATCTCGCTTGAAGTTCATTTCTATTGAATACATGATTTCTTTCGAATAGATCGATTGTTTCTTGAGTTAGATACTCGTCGTAAGCTTCTGGTGTAGATTTGATATTAGGTAAACCACGTTTTTCGGCTTCTATTACCCAATCTGGAGAGTAATTATTACCATTGAAAATAACGTCGTTTGACTCTTTTAGAACTTGGCGTAATACAGTTTTGATAGCTTTTTCTAAGTCTTCAGTATTTTTTCTTTCTTCTTCTACTCTGTTTTTAAATATAACCAATTGATCAGCTACTATTGTATTAAGCACAGTCATAGGGTTAGATACGTTGACGCTACTACCTACAGCTCGGAATTCGAATCTATTGTCAGTGAATGGGAAAGGAGAAGTTCTATTTCTTTCAGTATCATCACGTTGGATATTTGCTATTTTCTCTAAATTGAGATCCAAAATACCCTTATTTGTTCCATCGAAATTCTCATCATTCATAAACGATTTCAGAACATTGGAAAGATGATCGCCTGTGAAAACAGAGATAATAGCCGGAGGTGCTTCGTTCGCCCCTAACCTATAATCATTTCCAGCATTCGATATACTAGCTCTAAGTAAACCAGCGTGGTTATTAATAGCTGCAATCACATTTATAAAGAATGTCAAGAAACTAAGATTCTCCGACGGATTTGGTCCAGGGGAAAGCAAATTCTTTCCTGCTGTTGTAGCTAGAGACCAGTTATTATGTTTACCAGAACCGTTGATTCCAGCAAAAGGTTTTTCGTGGATAATTGCACGAAGGTTGTGTCTTTTTGCAACCAAATCAATAATTGACATAAGTAATTGATTGTGGTCAGCAGCTATATTAGCAGTTTCGAAATTAGGAGCACACTCAAACTGATTGGGTGCTACCTCATTGTGTCTAGTCGTAATAGGTATCCCTAGAGTAAGACAGTCATTCTCGAAATCATGCATAAAGTCAACTACACGCTCAGGTATCTGTGCGAAATAGTGATCATCAAGTTGCTGTCCACGAGCAGATGCATTACCAAAAAGTGTTCTACCACAAAGTAACAAATCCGGTCGTGCATTATAAAGTGCTTCGTCAACTACGAAATACTCTTGTTCCCAACCAAGATTAGGGACTATTCTTTTAACTTCAGGGTCGAAGTATTTTTCTACTTCTAGCGCTGCTTTTTCTACTGCGTGTATTGATTTTAGCAAAGGCGTTTTTAGGTCTAGCGAATCTCCTTCGTAAGAGATAAAAATAGCAGGGATACAAAGAGTTTTACCATGCTTAGCTTCCATAATAAACGCAGGAGAACTAGGATCCCATATTGTGTAACCTCTTGCTCGGTGAGTTTCTCTTAATCCACCAGAAGGAAAGCTAGAACCGTCTGTTTCTTGTTTTATCAGCTCTTTACCGCTGAACGCCTCTATTGGGTTACCGTGTCTATCTAGTTTGAAGAATGAATCGTGCTTTTCGGCTGTTCTTCCAGTTAGCGGTTGGAACCAATGCGTGTAGTGGGTAGCGCCGTGGTCTATAGCCCAGTTACGCATACCTACAGCTACGAAATCTGCAGTTTTTAAATCGATTTTCTGACCATTCTCGATAGCATTTCTTAGCCCTTCGTAGGCCTCTTTCATCAGATATTTTTTGATTGATTCGTCGTTGAAAACTAGGCGAGAGTAGTACTCTGAAATGGGTTTGTCTTTTACATTTCCACTAAATCGCTTGTCTTGCTTATTGGGGTTGATATTCAGCAGACTTTCGCTTCTTATTGACATCGGTTTGTACCTTTTTGGTAATTATAATTTATATTATTTACAAAAATACTATATAACTATAATAATCAAAACTATTTGATTGCACAATTAACGTTTTAGGTTTTGCACATTATGTGGAGAAGTTCGAGCTGGCTAGTTCCTTACCCATTTCAATCTTAGTCCAGCTGTTTTGTCTTCGAGCGGTTCTAGGGTCAAAGTATCGCCAATAAATCCGAATTTACGGTGCACTTTATTACCCCATTCCCCTGGGTTAGAGTGCGATATACGTTTGTGGGTTACTACGCTATCTTCGTAATTAATAGAATATTTCGCAAAGTACACATACGAATTAGTCAGATGTTTCAATGCTTCCAAAGGAATAGAATCATCAAAATCAGGGAAGCGAAGGGCTGTCTTTTCGTAATCTTTAGTTAATAAATGAAGCGACATATTCTCCTTATCATCATACAATATATACCCCTGCATACCTCCATTCCAAACTTCCCATTCTTTAGTTTCTTCGTTGTAATTATCCATTACAACTAATGACCATAGTCCAGTGAGTTTGTTTTCTTGAATCTCTGATTCGCAACTAATGAGTAATAGTTCTATAATTATTAGCAAAGTGATCTTAGTTCTCATATTTACTATATGTCTCTTTCTATAGGTTCGTTTAGAAATTCTTTCACAAGAAAGTAAACATCAACTCTATCTTTGCCGATGTATTCAGCTTCAGTAGTTA
>JAUHYY010000063.1 GCA_030426295.1 bacterium | reverse complement strand
AACTTTTCCGCAAACTGATTATAAGACCGTGGGAACAACACAATTTCGATTTCACCCGATGGATCTTCTAAAGTAACAAACATCATGTATTCACCACTTTTTGTGAGCAACTTTCTCTTAGCAGAAATTAAGCCACCAACTTTAACATCTTTTCCTACGTCTTTTTCTGTTAATGTCTTTGCCAACCTTACTTTACTTGCAACATACCTAGAAAGCCCTTGCAGTGGATGACCTGACACATACAAACCAAGACAATTCTTCTCTAGCTTCAATCTCTCAACCCTCGACAGCTCTCTTACTTCAGGCAGCTCAATAACATCATTTGATGCTTCATGCTCTTCATCCATCATCCCAAAGATATCTGTTTGCCCCTCAGCTTCTTTACTTGCTTGAGATTTACCAAAATCAACAATCATCTGATAATTTTCAGCTATCTGCTCACGACTACCAAAATCGTCAAATGCACCTGCATAAGCCAAAGCCTGTATATTTTTCTTGTTTAACAGTTCTTTTGGAACAGACTTTGCAAAATGAGCCAAAGATTCAAACTTATCATCTAAAGTATTTCTTACTTCAATAAGCCTCTCCACAGATTTAGCACCGATACCTTTAATTGCTGCCAAACCAAATCTTATAGTCTTATCATCAACAACAGTGAAATCTTCAAAACTATCATTCACAGAAGGAGGCAACACTTTAATACCTTGAGCTGCACATTCATTAATCTCAATCACAACTCTATCAGTAGCATCTTTATCAGAAGTTAAAAGAGCTGCCATAAACTCAGTAGGAAAGTGCGCTTTTAAATAAGCAGTATGATAAGCAATCATGGCATAACATGTAGCATGAGCTTTATTAAAACCATATCCGGCAAAAGGCTCAATCACATCATCAAAGACCTTCTCAGCAAACTTACCTTTATGACCTTCACTTACCGCACCATCAACAAACTTTTGCCTCTGTTCAGCAAGTAACTTAGGATCCTTCTTACCTACAGCCTTACGTAAAAGATCAGCCTCACCAAGACTGAAACCAGCAAATACTTTAGCAATTTCTAAAATCTGCTCTTGATAAACACCTACACCATAAGTTTCGCTTAAAATATTTTCAAACAGAGGATGCATATATTTAATCGTTTTAGGTTCATGCTTACCTTTAATATATGCAGGTATGTAATCCATCGGTCCAGGTCTATATAACGCATTCATCGCGATAATATCTTCGAGCCTTGTAGGCTTTAAATCTTTCAAATATCTCTTCATACCAGCAGACTCAAGCTGGAAAACACCTGTTGTCCTCCCCTCAGATAGAAGCTGAAAAGCCTCAGAATCATCCAAAGGAATATCTGCAAGATCTATTTCAATATCACGTTTAATCTTAAGAATATTAAGGGTATGTTCAATAACTGTAAGATTACGTAGCCCCAAAAAGTCAATTTTCAAAATACCAATCTCTTCTAGAGGCTTCATCGAAAACTGTGTAACAACAGAGTCATCTTTACCCGAAGCATATTGAAGTGGAGTAAAGTTAGTTAATGGCTCCTCGGAAACAGCAACAGCACATGCATGAGTTCCAGCATGACGAATAGTACCTTCAAGCTTAATAGCATTATCCATCAAAGCTTTTACTCGAGGATTCTTTTCATACTCAGCCTTAAGTTCCGGCTCTTCAACAATAGATTTTTCAAGTGGCTTATGCTTTCCAAGCACCATCGGTGGCAACAACTTAGAAACTGCATCAACTTCAGCATATGGATAACCCATTGCACGACCAACATCTCTAACAGCCGCTTTAGCTGTCATTCTCTTTTATCATCAGCAAAATCAATATCTATATCGGGCATTGACACTCTCTCCGGATTTAAGAATCTCTCAAAAATCAAACCATACTTCAACGGGTCAACAGTAGTTATACCAAGTGTATATGCAATAATTGAACCTGCTGCCGAACCACGACCTGGACCAACTACAATACCTGTATCTTTAGCATGCTTAATAATATCGTGCACAATCAAAAAGTAATCAGCAAATCCCATACGATCAATTACACCTAACTCGTAATCAAGCCTAGTTTGCGCCTCTTCTTTTCTATTCTCATAAAGCTTGTTTAATCCGTTCTCACACAAGGACCTCAAAAACTCAATCGAATTCATTTTATTTGGAGTAGGGAACTTAGGAAGCAAGTTCTGTCCAAAATCGATCTTTACATCACACTTTTCAGCAATCTCAAGTGTAGACTCAATTGCCTCTGGATAATCCTTAAATGATTCTTTCATCTCTTCAGGAGACTTCAAACAAAAATTAGAAGTATACTTCATCCTATCTTCATCAAGCAGAGTTTTCCCAGTTTGTATGCAAACTAGAATGTCGTGAGCATGATGATCATCTTTATTAACGTAATGACAATCATTAGTTCCTACTAACGGAATCTTAAGCTCCTTTGCAAGCTCAATAACTTTATTGTTAACCATGATCTGCTCATCTATGTCTTCATGATCTTGAACCTCCATATAAAAGTCCTCTTTACCAAAGATATCTTGATACTGCTTAATAAGATCCATTGCCTTCTTTTCATCTTTTTCCAAAATTGCCTGAGGAATTTCACCCATTAAACAAGTACTCGTAGCTATAAGCCCTTCACGATGTTTATAAAGCACTTCATGATCTATACGAGGTTTGTAATAAAACCCTTCTAAATGAGCGATTGTAACTAGCTGCAACAAATTTCTATAACCTTCGTTATTCTTTGCCATTAGAAGTAGATGATTCGACTTCTTAACTGACGAGTCCTTCTGATTTCTATCTGGAGTAATATACATTTCGCAACCGATAATAGGCTTTACTCCTTCAGCTTTTGCCTCTTTATAAAACTCTACTGCACCATATAAAACTCCATGATCCGAAATCCCAACTGCGGGCGAACCATGTTTTTTTGCATTCTGAACTATCTGTCTCGGCCTAGATAATCCATCTAGTAAACTGTAATGAGTATGATTATGAAGATGTACGAATGACATTTATTTTTTTAATTTGCGAAGAAAAATCTATCATAAATCACGATTCAAAAGAATGAGAAATTTGAATAAAAGCTTGCCTTTAAAAAAAACTTTGATACTATCTGTTAGCAAACTTTTTGCACGTAAAAGTGCCGAGGTGGCGGAACTGGTAGACGCGCTAGTCTTAGGAACTAGTGGGGCAACCCGTAAGAGTTCGAGTCTCTTCCTCGGCACCAAAAATAAACATTTCACCTTCGGGTGGAATTTTTATTTTAGTAAGTTAAAATAAAGGGGCGTTTAACTAATCAATAATGCCTAAAGAACTAACAGAAAAAAACAAAGAACAAGTAGCAAAAAAATTATCTGAACTAAGACAAAAAGAACTCGAAGTATTCACTCACTACCTACATTCCCCATGGAAACTTTTCATGGTTAACTTTCTAGCAGGTACAGCTAAAGGGCTAGGCTTCTTCGTAGGTGCCGCAATAATAATAGCAATACTCGGTTACGTTCTTAGTCAGATCCTTGCAGATATACCTTATCTAGGTGATTTCTTCAAAAATGCAAGCGAATTCCTAAATGCTACAAGACCAAATAATAGACTTACACCATAATAACACTAGACAATAATTAGTTTTTATATAAGTATGGTCTCCTTTAAGCAATCAAGTGCCCAACAAATACGCAGAAAGCATAGTTCTTAGCAGCAATAAGGGTGCACATTCAATAAATACATTGAAATTATCAAGTATACTTAAAATCACTCTTTTTGTTAGTTGTGCAGCTTTAGCAATAACACAATACAAAAATTGTCAAAACGAAGAGCCCGAAACAACAATCCCGGAACCTGAAAGAGAAAATAGGATTCCTGCATACATTGATCCAACAAATGTTGGCTAGAATATAATATTGACAATTAATCAAATATACTGCATACTCACCTCCATTTTAAATAAAGTCTAACAAGGTAATGGTGATGAATACACAAACATGCAACACTGCAATAACAGACGAGCTATTTCTAGTTCTCTCAGAAAAAGAGAAAAACATTATATCAAAACGCTTCTCACTACTATCAAAAGAAAGAAAAACTCTTGAACAAATAGGCCAGGAATACAACATTACAAGAGAAAGAGTTAGACAAATAGAAAAAAACGCAATTACTAAACTAAGACGTACATCAGCTCAAACAAAACTATCCGATGTATTTGAAGCTACAAAAGAAATAGTAACTCAAAACGGTGGAATTGTGTCCGAATACAAACTTCTAGATTTAGTTTCAGGACTAATAAGAAAAGAGAACTTTTCAAATGAACTTCTAGTACTCAGCTTCGAAATAAACCCTCTACTTGGGAAAATAAAGAAAAGCAAAATGTATACAAAAAGCTGGTACATTAAAGACAAAGTTTCAAAAAAAGAAATCATCAAAATCAATACACTTGCCGAAAAAGAGCTCAAAAAAGAAGGAGAAATCGTAGAAGAATCAGAGTTCCTTTCAAACTTGCAAGAAATTATAAAATCAGAACTTAAAATAAACGCTACAAAGTCATTGCTAATATCTGCTTTAGAAATTGGTAAGAAAGTTAAAAAGATTAGAGAAGGATTTGGATTAACTCAGTGGAGAAGCGTTCAACCAAAAAGCATCAAAGACAAAGCACTTATCGTTCTTAAAAGAAAAAATGCACCAATGCATTTCCGAAAAATTGCAGACGAGATTGCGAACACTGAATTCGACAAAAAGAACGTAACAATCCAAGCAGTACACAACGAATTAATTCGTTACAACGAGTTTGTACTTATTGGAAGAGGAATATACGCATTAAAAGAATGGGGATTCTCAGAAGGTACGGTTAAAGACGTTATCAAGGACGTACTTAAATCAAGTGGACCACTAAATAAGTCAGAAATTATTCAAGAAGTTCTAAAAAGAAGACAAGTAAAGACTGGAACAATCTCATTGAACTTACAGAAGTACCCAGAATTCAAGAGAGTAGGTAGAGCTGTTTACACACTTGCGTAACAAATGGTAAATTCGAGTCATGAGCGACTCAATTTTTACCAAAATACTGAAAGGCGAAATACCGTCAGATATAATTATTCAAACTGACGATCTTTTCGTAATAAAAGACATAAACCCAAAAGCAAAAACTCATTTGCTAATAATTACTAAAGAAGAAATACCAACCCTCAACGATCTACCCTCAAACTCAGATATACCAAGTAAAGCTGTTGAATTAGCAAAAAGAATAGCCAACGAAATGCTTGAAAAACCTGAATACAAACTACAAATAAACGTTGGTAAAAACGCAGGACAAGAAGTATTCCACATTCATTTTCACTTCTTATCAAAATTCAAACTCAAATCTACAGTCTGATATGAATTTGCTATCTGACTGGTAGAAACATAATCTACACCTTCTATATCGTAATCTGATAAGTTTTTAAGATGCACGCCCCCTGAAACTTCAAGAGTTAATCCAGCAAAATTATATTTCTTAAGAATAGCTTGAATTTCCTCAGGTGAAAAATTATCAAGCATTACTATTTTCGGAACACCAAGATCAACACCACGATAGTAAGCCAAACACTTTTCAAGCCTCTCTATAGAATCTACTTCTACTTCGACAAATCGTACCCTCTCAGAAACCACTATATCTTCGAGATTTGCCAAATAATAATAGTTATCCTTAAACATAATAGCATCCGACAAACTCAGACGATGAGTCAGCACACCACCATATGAGGCTGCTTTTTTGTCTAACATTCCAAGCATTGCCTTTCGAGTCATTGCAACATCAACATTTTTAACTTGAGACGAAAATTTATGAGCTGTAACAGCAATCCCAAAACAGCGAGTCATTACATTTAATAACACCCTTTCCACTGACAAGATTGCACCAGCATCACCTTTAAGCAAAACTAAATCTATACCAGAATCAAATGATGCACCATCCTCAACCAAAGCAACAAATTCAACATTAGCAAATGCTGCTAAAAATTTGAGCTCATCTAAACAACAAAAAACACCAGCAGACTTCGAGCTTATTGTAGCCGAAGAACCCTGTTTCAATACAAAATCATTACTAGAGTTCGATTCATAGGCATCAGAGTTGAGTAGAAGTGAAAACAACTCGAACAAATAAGATTTATATTCTTCATTTGCTAGAATTAATTCAGATGAAAAGTCAGGCTTAAAAACCATAATACTTATTAATGGGCTTTATTATGATTAGAAGAGGACTTATTGTAAACCTAAACTATGTCGTGAACAATCTTTAACCAAACTTTTTTAAG
>JAUHYY010000062.1 GCA_030426295.1 bacterium | reverse complement strand
TCTTTACCGACTTCAAGAGCTGACATTTCAGCAGTAAGTCGATTTAGGTTATTCATTATTTGCTCAATAGCAGTAACATCTTTCACTCCTTTTAGAGTGTAATATTTATCAGTACCTTTAATCTGAACAGGACCAAGCAATCCTGCCAATCTAAACATATACTCAGTAATTTCAGCTTTAGTTACTTTTCCTTCTTTAAATAATTCTCTTACTTCTCTAAAGCTTTGCTTAGGACTAAGCTGAGCAAAAGCTTCTGCACCTTCTTGAGAAAGTTCTTGGTCTCGAGCCATACCTCTCAAAGCTTGTGTATATGTAACAAACTCAGTTTTTCTCAGTATATTTTTCTCATAAAATCTCTTCAAGAATCCTTTTCTATTTTCTCTAGCATCTTTTGCCTTCTCCATGAAATCAGAAATATTATTCTGTCTTTGAAGAGTTACAGCTTCAATAGCCGACATAGTCTTTGCTTGTTCAGGACTATATCCAAGTTCAACATACTTCTTCTGCAATAATGCAATAACAAGCTCCTCAGGCTTAAATAGTCTTCTAGTAGCCGTAGCTAATTGCACTTTAGCAATCTCACGACCAACCTTAAGGATCTTATCGAATCCTAGATTAGCAGTTATCGTTGATGCATCAGCAGCTGTTTCATTTGAATTAGTTTGATTACTTAATCCTGCCACTAGATCCTTAAGTTCTTTAAGAGCAGCATAGTCTTCAAGTTTTACAACACTACCCGCTTGCGACACATTATCTTCAACAGCACTTATAAACTTTTGAACTGTAGTAATAAGTCTTGACCTTACATGCTCTAGCTCAACAGTAGATTCAACAGACCCTGAATCGAATTCTACGATCTTTTTATCTGCAGCACGAACCTCGGCCTGAATATTAGTTACTTCTTGCTGTGCTCTAGTAGCCTCAGTCCTTAATCTACCAACTACTGTTTTCAACCGCTCTACATCATCAAGCACACCTGGAGCAACTGGAGCAGTTCTAGCTTCAAGCTTTTTTCTATCAAGTTCTCCTTCAGCAGCATTAAGACGTGTATCTATATCAGCTTTCTTTGATTCAGCACTTGATAAAGAAGTCTCTAAACTTTGTTTTGCACTCTCTGCATCATTCTTATACTTATTACGACCACGGGTCACAGATGCTGATTTATCAAGTAAGTCTCTCATCTCCTCAATCTGAACAACAAACCCAGAAATAGTTTCATTATTCTTCTTTGTAACTTCATCTACGCCATCAGCATTAATAGGCCTTGGTAGCTCAGATAAAACTTTCGACAATTTATCTCTACCAAAATCACCATTGCCATCCAACTCGCCAATAACAGCTTGTTGCGCAACAGCCATTAACACTGGATCATCAGGATTATCTACATATTTAGCAAGCTCAACATTAACTTTTACATTTGCTCCATCAGTACCTTCAATATCAGTTTCTTTTAAAAAGTTATGCATTCTTGAAGGATTGTAGAAACCTAGTCCATTATATGCATCACCTACAGCAGCACCTAAGGCATCCATACCAACATCACCAAACTTCTTAGCAATCTTAATAACTCTACCAATATTATTTGCATTCTTAACCATTCTTCTTTGACCACGATTAAGACCAGCCTTCTCGGCATTCATATTCATAATGAATCTAGTAGCAACAGTATTTAAAAATGTTTTTCGTTGCGCCTTCTTCATTTTTGAAACCTTTTCGAAAACAGGATGATCAACGCTACCAGTCGCAATAGCTAGTAACTTAGACTTAGCAATGTTCGAATGTTTAGCAATCTCTGCAGCAGCAGCATCGGTGATACCTTCTTCTAAAGCATATTCTCTATTGTTATTCGCAGCTGAAATACCAAGCTCAAGATCACTTAGTACACCCTCAGCATCATATGCTCCTATGTCAGGAGTAGATGACTCAGGCTTAGGAGTTTCAACATTATTATCTGCTGCTTCTTGAGCAACTTCTTCTTGAGGTACAGAATCGTTATCTGGAGTTTTAGCTGATTCAGCCATAGTTTTTCCTAAATTCTATCTTTAAATTATAACATAAAATCACAAAAATGAAAACAACTATTGATAAAAAAACACATTTTCTTTAACCTGTCCTCACAAAAATTAAATAAAAACCCCTCAAAATGGACGTAAAATTAGAAAAACTGCCTAAAAGCGAAGTTAAACTTACTATCGTTGTTGACGATAAAATGCAGTCAGAATTAGAGAAAAAAGCTGCTCAAGAACTAAGTACTCAAATGAAAGTTAAAGGATTCAGGGAAGGAAATGCTCCTGTAGATGTAATAAAAAAGTCTGTAGGGCCAGAAAGATTTGCAGCGTACTTACTAGATATTGCTCTGCCAGAAGCTTACATGGCTGCAATTAAACAAGAAGGAATCATTCCTATGTCTAGACCAAAAGTTGAAATCAAGGAGGATTCACCAATTACATTTGAAGCATCAGTAGCAGTGAAGCCTGAAGTAGAATTCAAAGATATAGATAAAGTTAAAATCAAAGCTCCAAAGATTGAAGTTAGCAAAAAAGAACTAGATGAAGCACTAGACCATCTAAAGAAAATGCATAGAGACTTTAAAGAAGTTGAAAGAAAAGCAAAAAAAGGGGATAGAGTAGAAATCAATTTCGACGGTAAAGATAAAGATGGAAAAGAAATCGAAGGAGCTAAAAGCGAAAACCACCCAATCGTTATTGGTGACGGAATGTTCATCCCAGGATTTGAAGACAATCTAGTAGGAATGTCAAAAGACGAAGAAAAAGAGTTCACAGTAAAGTTCCCGAAAGACTACCACAAAGCAGATCTTCAAGGAGCTCCCGTAACATTCAAAGTTAAAGTACTGAAAATTGAAGAAGCTAGTGACGCTAAAATTGATGAAGAATTTGTAGAAAAGATCTTAGGAGAGAAAAAATCTCCTAAAGAGCTAGAAGCCAAGATCAAGCATGAAATTGAACATCAAAAACTTCATGAGGCAGAAGCAAAGCAAGACGACGAACTATTTGCTGAATTCCTAAAGAAAGCAAAACTAGAAGTTTCAGACATACTAATCGAAGAAGAACTAGAGCTACTTATCACAGACATCAAACGAGACGCACTAAATAAAGGGCAAAGCTTCGAAGAGTTCCAGAAAGCTATTGAAGAAAAAGAAGGAAAAACAATTAAAGAAGTATACAGAGAAAGAGCTGAAGAAAGAGTAAAACTAAGGTTCATTATAGATCACATAATCCAAACTAAAGATATTAAAGTAGAACAAAAAGACATCGAAGAGGGGATTAAAGCTGAAATCGAAAAAGCACCACCATATCTATTGGAACGTGTCAAAGGCTTCTACGAAAGCGAAGAAGGCAAGAGGACTATGGAAAATCAGCTTACAATACAGCAAATCATGGACCTATTCATCGAAAGACCAAGCCACGATTGCGACAATTAGACTTGATGTATTTTCTATTTGCATTCCAATTCAAAAAAATATAAAGTAGAATTCCTTTGTATAAATATTGTATACGCAAATGCTAAAAAGACTATTCACGTCAAAGGTTAGAATTAAGTTGCTTACACTATTCTTAACTAATCCGGAAAAAGAGTTTTTCATCAGACAGCTTACAAGAAAGCTCGATGAACAAATCAATTCTGTTAGAAGAGAACTAGATAACTTAAAAAAGGTAGGACTCCTCACCTCAAGCCTTAAAAATAGAAAAAAATACTACAAAGTAGACCCAAACTTCATTTTGTTCAACGAGCTTAGAAGTATTATTACAAAAGCAGAAAACTCAAACGAGGATCTTGTTAAGCAAATCCAAAAACTCGGTAAAGTAGAGCTACTTATCTTATCTGGAACATTTATAAACAAAGAAGCAGATGCAGACTTGCTATTAGTAGGAGACATCAACAAAACACATTTAGCAGAGTTGCTAGACGCTGAACTCGAACAGCCTATAAGATTCACCGCTATGAACAAAGAAGACTTTTTATACAGGCTAAAATGTAACGACAGATTTATATCAAATATTATAAACGATACCGAGAATATTATCGCGACCAACAAATTAACAAAATACCTATAATTGGCCTTGATTTACAGAAATAAATCAATATAATTAGCCAGCATTTGAAAACCAAGAAAATGAATCAACAATTACTAAATCACGTAGAGAAGGCACATCTTAAGAATGCGCCTCAGATCAAGCCTGGTCAAACTGTACGTGTTCACCAAAGAATTAAAGAAGGTGGAAAAGAAAGAGTCCAAGTTTTCGAAGGACTAGTTATTCAAACTGGCGGAGGATCTGGAATCAACAAGACTTTTACAGTAAGAAAAGTAGTTAGCGGAGTAGGAGTCGAAAAAGTATTCCCACTACACTCATCTAACATTGTTAAGATTGAAATCGTTAAACAAGGTAAGATCAGAAGAGCTAAACTATTCTTCATGAGAGAAAGATCTGGTAAATCAGCTAGACTTAAAGAAACTCATATTAACGAAACTACAGAAATCGAACCACTTCACAAAGACGAACCTGCAGAAGAAGTAGCTGAAGAAACAGCTCCAGAAGCTGCAAGCGAAAAAGCTGCTCCTACTGAAGCACCAGCCGAAGAGCCAAAAGAACAAGAAGAAGCTCCAGCTGAAGAAGCTAAGGAAGAAGAAAAGACAGAAGAAGCCTAAGCTTAAAACAAAACAAAAGAAAACCCTAGCTATAAAGCTGGGGTTTTTTAGTTTTTACCAATCATCACCTTCAAATGTTTATAGTTATCCAATGCAGATGACTTCAATCCATCCAAATCGTACTCAGCATCAGAGCCTAAACTATGAATAAAAGCAGACAATACTTCAGAAGCATTATCATCGACTTGAGTTAAATCTATACTCACGACATCATTATCACTCATAAAAGAGCTAGTTTTTTGCATATAACTCAAATTTAGCACAGGTTTAGATGTAGCAAGTCCAACAAGACAAGGATGTAGCCTCATAGAAACAACTGCAACAGCCTTAGTCAAAGCTTCTAAAGAATCATCAAGACTTTCAAGCACCAAAACCCTCCCATTATCTTTATACTTTTCTACTATCGTCTTCATAAACTTATGATCTCCAGGACCAAACGGCACAAAATACATCGAATAAGGCGTACTAGAAGTCACTTTATCTACCAACTCATCAATAATAGATTCAACCGCGCTCAGCTCAACACTTACATACTCACGTAAGTTAACTGCAATATACTCATCATCAAATACCAGCTCATCTTTCACAAAACTATCATCAGGCAGCCCGAACACTAAATCACTAACTAGCCTTACAGGAGCATTAAGACCAGACCTTTGCAGTAATTTATAAGAATGAGAATCTCTAACACAAATTAAATCAACCTGATTCAACATCTTTTCAAGATGCAAATTTACTCCAGAAAAAGACTGACCAATCATATAAATTTTCTTATCAAACTTATTAGCTCCTTTAATAACTTTCCCCCAAATATTCAGAGACTTAGGAACTTCAGTATTAAAAAGTCCACCTCCTCCAAGCACAACAATATCGCACCATTCAAAACCTTTATTAGCCTTCATAGTATTCATTCTCAAATACGAACGAACTCCAGCAGAAGGCAAGGGGTAATGAAGGTCCCTGCCAGGCCCCATAACTCGTACGTCAGGACCACTAAAATTTGCTTCAAGACCTGCCATAGCAGCATTCATCAATAGATCGTCCCCTACATTATCAGCACCATAATTACCAACTAGCAGTATTTTCATCCAAAAGATTTCTTAAAAAACTTTTTCTGTGAATCGGCGTACACCCCTTAGACAATATCAACTCTCTATGCTTCCTAGTTCCGTATCCAACATGTGCAGCCCAATCAAATTCATTATACACACTGCAGTAGCAATTCATAAGGTTATCCCTATAAACTTTCGCTAAAATAGATGCTGCTGCAATTGAACGAACTTTTGAGTCACCCTTAACAATATTTTCATGATCAATATCGAAATCTGGCTTTAAATAACCATCTAAAAATAAGTAGTCAGGTTTAGCACTCAAACACTTCAAAGATCTATTAATAGCTAACTTTAAACATGCAGACATACCGATTTTATCGATCTCAAACGGCCAGCATATACCCAAACCAAAATCAGTGTTACCAGCAATCTTAAAAGCTAAATCATTACGTTTAGACTTTGCAATTTTCTTCGAGTCATTTAATCCTCGTATCTTTTGTAGATAATCATTATAAACAACAACACCAACAACTAGTGGACCAGCAAAAGAACCTCGGCCGACTTCATCAATCCCAGCAACAATATTGTATTTATCTAAGGCGTCAGCTTCAACTTTTCTAAAATATGGCATTAAGCAACTTTATCTGTTGCTTTAACTATAACATCAGAAGACACATTTTTACCAAT
>JAUHYY010000061.1 GCA_030426295.1 bacterium | reverse complement strand
AACCTGACTGAACAATTCAACGCAGCCGCTGCTACTAGATTCGGATCAGGATGGGCTTGGCTTTCAGTAGACCAATCAGGTGCTCTTAAAGTTCACTCATCTGCAAATCAAGACACACCGCTTGAACTCGGACTAAAGCCAGTAATCGGTCTCGACGTATGGGAACACGCATACTACCTTCACTACCAAAACCGAAGACCAGACTACGTTTCAGCATTCTGGAATGTACTAAACTGGGAACAAGCAAACCAAAATTATTTAGCTGCTAAGTAGTCTTACTTATCTAACTCTTACCACCATGAAAAAACTATCAATACTATTAATTTCACTCTTACTTCTAACACTTGCAGGTTGTAACAACTCAACCCAAAATGCGGAAGTTACTTTCTATCTTGTGGCAGATCCTCAAACTGAACTAGGGGACTTACCACCAGAAACAATAGAAGTAGAAGGCTGTGGTACAGAATTCTTGGTGCCCCATACAGTTGAATATGAAGATAACGAAGACAATCTAGCAAACGCACTAAATGCACTATTCTTAAACAATGAAGCAACTTACCCTGGAACTGACTATGCAGATACAACTTACATATCAAACTTACTCGCTTTCACAGACGAAGACTCGTCAGGGAGACTAACAGTAAACCTAGAAGGAACACTACTTCATTCTGGGCACTGTGAAACACCAAGGTACAAAGGCCAAGTCGAAAAAACTATCGAGCTTTATTACCCTGATGCTGAATACGAAGTACAAATAAACGGAGACGCTCAAGAATGGAGATGCCTAGGCGATGAATCAGGATTCTGCGAATAGCTTAAGAATCTAGTTGATCGGCTAACTCATCAGTAAGATCAAAGTTTGTGTAAACATCAGTTACATCATCATCTTCTTCGACTGCATCTACGATTCGCATGATTTTTTTAGCAACATCAACTTCATTAACCTCAACAATGTTTGAAGGTACATAGGTTGCTTGTGATTCCTCGAGCTTATAACCAGCTTCTTTTAATGCATCTCTAACTGTTCCATATTCACTTACAGGGCAGAATGCTTCAAGCTTACCATCAATAACCTCCATCTCTTCAACACCATATTCGATTAGTTCTAATTGAAGTTCATCTAGATCTTTTCCTTGAGGATCAATAAAGAATCTTCCTTTTTGTTCAAACATGTATGCAACTGAACCAGCGTCACCCATGTTGCCACCATTTTTAGTTACAGCAGTCCTAACATTCGTGAAAGTACGATTCTTATTATCAGTAATCGCATGTATGTAGATGCCAATCCCAGCAGGACCATATGCTTCATATGTAATTTCATGCATTACAGCAACATCTTTACCTGTACCAGCACCTTTCTCGATTGCTCGCTTGATGTTGTCGTTTGGAACATTCTCAGCTTTTGCATTTTCAATAGCCGTTCTCAAAGACGCATTCATATCTGGATCATCACCAGCTCTTGCCGCGATTGAAATCAATCTCGCATGTTTAGTGAAAATCTTACCTCTTTTTGCATCTGCTGCACCCTTTTTATGTTTAATCGAGTGCCACTTCGAATGTCCTGCCATAAATTATTGTTAGAATCGAGCAGATATTAGCATAAGAAAAGACAATAAAAAAAGTCCTTGACGGTGCGCCGGCACTCACCTATAGTAATGGTGAGAGTTAACCCACCCTTATGAACTTAACAGATAGACAACAACAAGTATTAGATTTTATTGAAGGATTTCAGCTAGAGAACGGTAAATCACCAACTCTAAAAGAGATCAAAGAGCATATTAATGTTTCTTCAGATAACAGTGTTTTAAAGCATTTAGCTGCTCTTGAAAAAAAGGGTTTTATTGAAAAAGATGACACTCCACGGGGAATCAAACTCCTCGACACAATTAAAGAAAAACTCCAATCAAACTTCACAAATCTACCTCTACTTGGTGCTATCCCTGCTGGTGGACCAGTAATCTCAGAAGAATACACAGAAGATTGGATCACTGTTGATAGCAGCAAGATACCAAGCCCAGAAAATGCATTCATGCTACGTGTAACTGGTGAAAGTATGATCAACGCAGGTATTTTTGAAGGTGATTTATTAATTTGCGATTCAAAAAGAGAACCACGCCCATCTGACATAGTTATCGCACTTGTAGATGGCGAAAACACAGTTAAGAGACTTGTGAGTAAAGGTGGTGTTTATCACCTTCAAGCAGAAAATCCAGACTATGAAGATATTCACCCAATGCTAGGCCTTGAAGTTCAAGGAGTAGTAATTGGTCTTATTCGTACTTATAACTAATTAATTACCATGCTTTTATATTTGATTTTAGATGCAGAAGATCTAAGTAGCCCAAAACCAAGAGGTACTTTCAAGTTCCCTCAAAGAAGATCAAAATTCAGCCACTACAGAACAGACGGTAGAATTGCTGCAGGTTAAGTCTTGTCTTTCAACTCAACCAACTTTTGTAAGGCTTCAAGGGGCGTCATAGAGTTTATGTCTATATCAGAAATCTCTTTAGTGAGTTGATCATTTTTTTCATTCATTACAAAGAGAGTAGGCGGTTGGTAATCAGCAAGCGCCTTATGTGATCTTTCTGACACAACAAAGTCTTCTTTATTTTTTTCTAGGTCATTTAGGATTTGTTCAGATCTACTCAGTACTTCTTTTGGTAGGCCTGCAAGTTCAGCTACATGTACACCATAACTTTTATCGATAGCTCCTTTTTGAATCTTATGTAAGAAAACTGGTCGACCATTTTGATCCTCTTCAACTGTTACAGACAAGTTTTCAGCATTCTCTAGATTACCAACTACTTCAACAAGTTCATGATAATGAGTTGCAAATAGTGCACGAGATTTTAATTTATCGTGAATAAACTCTGTTACGGACCAAGCAATACTAAGCCCATCATAAGTTGAAGTACCACGACCAATTTCATCAAGTATCAGCAAACTTTGTTCAGTAGCATTTCTTAGTATATATGCAGTTTCTTCCATCTCAACCATGAATGTACTTTGACCTTTACTTAAGTTATCAGCAGCACCTACACGAGTATAAATTTGATCCACTAAGCCAATCCTTGCAGATTGAGCAGGAACAAATGAACCCACCTGTGCAAGTAGAGTTACAATCGCCACTTGTCTTAAGTAAGTCGATTTACCACCCATATTAGGCCCTGTAATTAGCTTGAATGCTGAAGCATTGATGCTTAAATCATTTGGAATAAAGACTCCTCTAGGTAGTATAGCTTCGAGTACAGGATGTCGACCATCAACAATTTCTAGCTCATTTGAATTAGTTAGCTCAGGTTTCACGTACCTATTTGAAAGCGCAAGATTTGCAAAAGATAAGTGAACATCAATTGTAGAAAGCGCTGTTGCTAGGCTATAAACCTCAGTTGAGTGCTTCATCACTTCTTCAGTAAGTTCTATGAATAAGTTTTCTTCTAGTGCAAAGAGTCGATCTTCTGCATTCAAAACCTTATCTTCATATTCCTTTAGCTCAGGAGTGATGTAACGCTCTGAGTTTGTGAGTGTTTGTTTTCTTATGTAGTGATCAGGTACAAGATCAACTTTACCTTTCGAAACTTCTAAGAAGTAACCAAAGACTTTGTTGAACCCAACTTTAAGGTTTGAGATTCCAGTAGCTTCAATCTCTTTTTGTTTGAGGTTTGCAATAAATCCTTTACCTTCGCTTAATAGTTTACGAAGTTCATCAACCTCAGCATTGTAGCCTTCTTTAAATATCCCACCATCTCTTCGGCTCAAAGGCAAGTCTTCTGCTAAAGCATTTTCAAGTAACGACTTAAGCTCATCTAAAGTATCAAGTTTATCAAAAGCCTCAGGTATCAAATTATTGATCTCGGGTATAAGAAATAACGTATTAACAATTAGTCCAAGGTCCCTTGGATTGCCAAGTCCCAGCCCAACACGACTAATGACTCTTTCAAGGTCATAAGTACGCTTCATAAGATCAGTCAGCGGCTCAAGCTTTGGGCCCATATCAAACAAAGACCCAGTTTTTACTAATCTGTCATTAAGTAGATCAAGATTCTTTAGTGGTCGAACCATCCATCTTCTAAATAAGCGGCCACCACCTGATGTAACTGTTTTATCAATTACTCCAATCAATGAATTCTTTTTATCAAAATCTCGAATCGTATGAAAAATCTCTAAGTTGAATATCGTAGTATGGTCTAAATCAAAGAAGTCCTCATTTGTGAGCATACTAACTTTTTGTATATTCTTAAGCTCAGTTTTGAGTACAGATTCAAGATATTGGAGCGTTAGTGCTGTGACTTCAATTAGACCAGATTCACCTTCAAGACCAAATGCATTTAATGATTTAACATTAAAATGATTAGTTAAGTAATCATAAGAATCGGTTGAATCAAATGCAGATAGGCTGATTTCAAGTTCGTTACAAATATTATAAATCTTTGGGTCTTCTGATTGTTGTTTTGCAGCAACAAGTTCTTTAGGTTGATAAGTTGCTAGAAGCGATTTAAATACTTCAAGATTATCAATGTTTGCAACCATTAGCTCACCCGTAGAAACATCACAGAAAGCTATAGATTTATCTTTTATAGCTGATACAAATTGATTGGCTTTATTTTCTAAGCAAATATCACTGATGTTGGTACCAGGTGTAATAACTCTAACTACATCTCTTTCAACAATCCCCGGGTTATCAACTGATCCAACCTGTTCACAAATCGCAACTTTCTTACCTTTCTGTGTCAATTTGGCAATGTAGCCTTCAGCACTATGATATGGGACTCCACACATAGGAATCTTATTCTCATCTTTGCCACGAGCAGTCAAAGTGATCTCTAAAATTTCAGAGGCAACTAAAGCATCATCTTCGAACATTTCATAGAAATCCCCAAGTCTAAAAAATAAAATACAGTCAGAAAATCCCGACTTTATCGAATAGTACTGCTCCATCATTGGTGTAAGTTTTTTGGCCATGCAAGTCTTTAGAGGAATGAATGATAATCAAGAATAGGAACTATATCAATGGCCGGTTCTTCATAAGGATGAACCTCTATGAGTCCTTTTATAACAGTTTCAAGTTTATCTTTTTCACATATAACTTCTATTTTTTCTTCATCAACTTTGTCGGATGTGAGGAATGGATTAGCCCCTTCTAAAGGTCGGAATCTGCCATCGCCTTTAGATGAAAAAGAGCAAGAATCATAATTGCCTTGTTGGCCGCATCCTGCATTTGCTAAATACTTTCTTACTTCATCAGAATGAGTTGATGGAGTAAAAACAACAATTTTAAATATTTTGAATTCCACGTATGATTAGTTTAAGATTGATTTCCAATGACAGTATAAACAAATGAAAAACGAACACAAAATTAAGAAGCTAGACAAGAAGGTTATCAACCAAATCGCAGCTGGAGAAGTAGTAGAAAGACCAGCTTCAGTTATTAAAGAACTAGTAGAAAATTCAATAGATGCAGGTGCTACTCAAATCACAATTGAACTCGAAGAAGGAGGAAAAAAGAAAATCAAAGTAATAGACAACGGAATCGGCCTGGGCAAATACCAGCTTGATCTTGTATTTGAGCGACATGCCACATCAAAGATAAACAAATTTGATGACCTAGAAATTACATCAACACTCGGCTTTAGAGGTGAAGCTCTTGCCAGTATTTCATCAATCTCAGAAATAGAATTTGCATCAAAGACCCAAAACGACTCTTCAGGCTATTCAATAGATGAGAAAGGAGAAATAAAGCCAGCTGCAATCCCTGAGGGAACACAAGTTACAGTAGATAACCTATTTTTCAATACTCCTGCCAGAGCAAAGTTTTTAAAGACAGATCAAACTGAGTACAAGAAATGCCTAGAAACTATCGAAGCACATGCGCTTGCTCACCCAGAAATAGGATTCACCCTTTATCACAAGCAAAAGCAAGTATTCGATTACCCAGCAACTGACAAAGAAGGCAGAGTAACTCAAGTCCTAGGTGCAGACTTCGCAAGCAAGCTACTACCAGTATTTTATGGTGGTAACGAGTTATCAATAGAAGGATTCATCGGAAAGCCAGAACTTGCTAAAGACAGAGCATACAACCAATACTTGCTGATTAATGGGAGAGCTATAAATGCACCATACTTTGTGCATGCAATAAAGAACGCATTTGGATCAACAATTTTCCCGTCAGAAAAGCCACCATTCGTTTTATGGCTTACTTTAAACCCATCTGACGTAGATATGAATGTGCATCCACGAAAAGAAGAAGCAAGATTCCACTTTCAATCAATGATTTACAACAAACTTTTGCACAGTATTAAACATGTTTTGAACGAAAATGTACTAACTCCAAAAGTAGAATTCGCACCAAAAGATGTGAAATCATTCATTCCATCACAAGCAAGCTTTTCAAACACAAATCCAAGACCTTTACAAAGAGATTCAGTAGAGATGTTCGCACCTAT
>JAUHYY010000060.1 GCA_030426295.1 bacterium | reverse complement strand
TCTGCATTCTAGATGGCCTGGCATACAGTTCTTTTTAACTTGAGCGATGTGTCTAGTCATAGCTTTCCATCTTTTGATTTGTCTTTCATCGTCAGGGCATCTTCTACCCATGTAGTATCTACAGTACCATTGGAACCATCCTCTTGGATCGTTGGGGTGTATCCATCCTTTTTCTCGCCAGTATTTTAGCGGTTTACTTGCATTGATTCCGAAAAAGTTTAGCTCAGCATCTCTTTTTTCTGGACTAAGTTTTGCATTTTCGTACCAATCTTCAGGGAACTCATCTGTACAATCTGTCATGTATTTGCCTCCGAATACTCCCATCTCAAGAAGCTCTTTTGGTGTTAATTCTGGCTTAAAGTCCTGATCAAAATTTTTACCCATGGGTTCAGTTATGTAGTATGTATACCCGGATTGCATTTTGTCGTTTACTGTTACTTTTTTCTTCATTTATAAATCATTGTAAATTTTATTGGTTCCAATTCTATTCATTATTTTTTTTGCTTCAGGATAAATTACTGTTTCGTTTTCTTTATGTTCACCAATCATTAAGTAAACTAAGTCCGTTTTACCTGTGTTTATTAATTTATGTGCTGCCCCTTTTTTGGGGTATGCGATGAAGTCTCCGGTTTCTATTTTTTCATATACGTTTTCAATAATAGAAATTCCACTACCTTCTAGTATGTAAATACATTCATCTTCTTCATAATGTGAATGTAATGCTGTAGATTCTTTGCCCGGTTCAACTCTTGCAATATGAACTCCGATAGATTCTAAATCTGCACTAATTTTTTTTGAAAAACGCGTAGCTTTTGGATTCATTGGGTGATCGTATTTTGTTTCTTCTATTTTAGCTATCTTTGATTTTTTAATTAAATTCATTTCCCATTTCGATTAACTTATTACATGTATTTAAATTTCTATTTGTTGCAGTCACGTTAAGTTTACTTTCTATTATATTATTTGTCAGTTTAGTTTTTGCTTGGCCGTCAGTATAGAAAATATATAGTGCTTTTTCATTGAGTTTGATTTTTTCGTTTTTTAAGTAGGGTAGAAGAGTATCGATGAGTGTTAGGTCTGGTTTATTAGATAAAAAGCTTATATTCGAAAATTTTGGGTCTTCATTTTGGAATGGATTATCTTTTATTGTTTTTTCAAATTCCTCAAATGAAATAACCATAACTTTTATTTCTAGTTTGAAATTTTCTTTTATAGATTTAGCGATTTTGTTTTCTAGATTTTTTTCTTCTGATTCGAAAACTATGTTGCCACTTTGAATATAAGTTTCGATGTTTTTCAGGTTTGCCTTTTCTAAAGCTATTTTAAGATCAACCATTTTGATTTTGTTATGGCCTCCAACGTTGATTCCTCTAAGTAAGCAGATGTATTTGTTCATATGTTTATTTTAGCACAAAAAAGCCCCAGCATTTGCTGAGGCTTTTAATTATTGTGATTAGCTATTTGCTATTCTTTGTCTTCTTCAACTACTTCGCCTTCGACTGTTTCGTCTTCTGAAACATCTTTAACTCTGACTGAGTCGTCTTCTTCGGCTCCAGCTTCTGCGCCTGGTTGTTGGTACATTGCTTCACCGATTTTTTGAATTTCTTGGTTTAGTTCTTCCATTGAAGATTTGATAGCTTCTGTATCTGCATCTTCATTTTTTAGAACTTCTTTAAGAGCTTCTACTTTTTCGGTTACAGTTTGACCAACTTCGGCAGGGATCTTGTCGTCGTTTTCTTTTAGAGTTTTTTCTGTTTGAAAAACTAGAGATTCTGCTTGGTTTCTTACTTCGATAGTTTCTTTTTTCTTAGCATCTTCTTCGGCGAATTTTTCTGCTTCTTCTCTCATCTTTTCTACTTCCTCTTCAGAAAGTCCGCTTGAACCTGTAATAGTGATTTTTTGTTCTTTACCTGTTCCTTTATCTACGGCTTTAACGTTAAGAATACCGTTAGCATCAAGATCGAATGTTACTTCGATTTGTGGAACTCCTCGAGGAGCAGGTGGAATTCCGTCTAATGTGAATCGTCCAAGAGATTTATTGTCAGTAGCCATAGATCTTTCACCTTGTAGAACGTGTACTTCTACCGATGGTTGGTTGTCTGCTGCAGTGGAGAATACCTGTGACTTACTAGTTGGGATTGTTGAGTTTCTTTCTATTAATGGAGTTGATACACCCCCCATAGTTTCGATACCTAGGGTTAACGGAGTAACGTCTAGAAGAAGAATATCTTTAACGTCTCCTTGAAGTACACCACCTTGGATTCCTGCACCTAAAGCAACTACTTCATCTGGGTTTAGACCTCTGTGAGGATCTTTACCAAATAATTCTTTAACTTTTTCTTGTACTAAAGGCATTCTAGTCATACCTCCAACTAAGATAACTTCGTGGATGTCTGATTCGAATAATTTAGAATCTTTAAGTGCTTTTCTGCATGGTTCAAAAGTTTTTTCTACAATTGATGCAACTAGGTCTTCTAGTTTTGATCTAGATAGTTTGATGTTTAGATGCTTAGCACCGTCTGCATCAGCTGTGATGAATGGTAGGTTAATTTCAGTTTCATGAGTTGTTGAAAGCTCGATTTTAGCTTTTTCAGCAGCTTCTTTAATTCTTTGAAGTGCAGCTTTGTCAGTATGAAGATCAACACCTTCTTGTTTTTTGAATTCGTCAAGAATCCATTCTGTGATTGTGTTATCGAAATCGTCACCACCAAGTTGTGTATCACCATTTGTCGCGATTACTTCGATTTGTTTGTCTCCACCTACGTCAGCTATTTCTAGGATAGATACATCGAAAGTACCACCACCAAGATCGTAAACAACTACTTTTTTGTCGCCACCAGTTTTGTCCATACCGTAAGCAAGGGCAGCAGCAGTTGGCTCGTTAATGATTCTTTTAACTTCTAGACCGGCAATTTTACCAGCATCTTTTGTAGCTTGTCTTTGTGCATCGTTGAAGTATGCAGGTACAGTAATTACTGCTTCTGTTACTTCTTCACCTAAGAAAGCTTCAGCATCGGCCTTAAGTTTTTGTAGAACCATAGCTGAGATTTCAGCTGGTCTGTACTGTTTACCATTTAGCTCAATTTCAGCTTCTCCTTTTTTACCTTTAACTACTTTAAAAGGAAGTTTTTTGATTAGTCCTTCTACTTCTTTATAAGTATGACCAATCAATCTTTTTGCAGAAAAAATAGTATTTTCTGGATTTGTAACAGCTTGTCTTTTTGCTGGTACACCTACAATTCTCTCATCACCTTTATAGGCAACGATAGAAGGAGTTGTTCTTGTACCTTCCGCAGAGGGGATAACAGTTGCTTCTCCACCTTGCATAGCAGCTACACAGGAATTTGTTGTACCGAGATCGATACCAATTATTCTATTCATAGTATTAAGATTAAATTTTTGATTTATTTGTTTCATAACTAAATTAGCACTCTAGATTATAGAGTGCTAATAATTGATGGTCAAGGGTGATTTTTAATTATTTCTTATCTTTAACAACTGGATACCTCTTTCGTTGCATAGCAATATTCGACATTCTTTCTGTATCTAAAACTCTATCAAGATTTGGATCAGCTAAAGTTATTTCAAATAGTGAGGGATTGTCAGGTCGGTCATCTTCTAGGCTTTCAATCATGGCAATTCGTCCTAATGTTCCATGGCTGACCTCTACTATTGGTGTTTCTTCTTGGACAATAGTGCCGGTTTCTAAACCTTCTCTTATTGTATACTCAGGGCATTCTTCTGGTTGGCCTTTTCTTCCTGCTTCTGGTGCTTGATCTGTTCTAAATCTTGTCATTGTATCTATTTAAAAAAATGGTTGATTAGAATATCATTCAAATTATAGATGTCAAATGATCTATATCAAATATTGTTGGATCAATATTCTTTTATCTTTGTAGGTTTTGTAGCTATGTTTTACTCTTTATTTTTGTGTATACGATTTGACAAATCGCTATACTCTGTTATCTTAGTGTCTTCAGTATTATAAAAGTCAATTTATGGAGAAATTTCCAGGAAATAATCATTCATCTTTTGTGCCTGAGAAAGTTACAAACTATAAACTTGTTTCAGCATTAATCTTATCATTTTCAATTGCGGCCTTCTCAGCTTGCAGACAAAATTCTTCTGAAAATAGTGAGGCAACTACTAGAGTAGTAGTAACTGAGCCTGAACTTGAGTCAGTTGAGGAAGAAGAATTAGGTTTATTTGATACGAGATCTGAAGATATTGATTATGAAAGAAGCGATCTCCCGGAATTATTACCAGAACTTATATCTGAGTTTGGAGGTGTTTATTATATGAGTGATTTTGATCCAGGTAGGGAAGATATTTATATTATTGCTAATAAGCATACTCCTGTGCATTCTGATCCTGAAGTTGTTAGAGAGATATATGATATCCAGGAAGAAGGTTTAAATATTATCCATCAGTTAAGAAGAATTGGCTTAAGACATTTGTTTGCTGAGGGAGTTAGTTATGGTGTTACATTTGATCATGAAACAGATATTCCTGAAATGGGTGAGGATCCAGTAAATGCATTACCTCAATATAGAGCAACTGGATTGATTGACCGATCGTATATTGCTGCTGAAGCTATATATGGTGATGACTTAAACTCTCTAGGGGTTGATGATGCATTCCAAGATATGTCAGATAGACGTAATCGAACGAGATATGCTTATGGAAGAGTTGGGGTTTTTATGAGGTCAATTCATCAAGATTTGTTAACGAGATTTGGTGTTGATGTCGATGAATCTCGTATGAGTGATGGTAGTTATTTAAATGATGTTAGTAGACAATTGAGTGAAATTGTTCAGCATTATTCTGAAGAAGATTTGAGAAGAGTATACTTAGATATTATTGATAGTTATCCGGGATATTTAGATTTGATTCAGGAGCTTGCTGAGCTTGAGTATGCCAAAATTCAAGGCAGAAGTGCTACTTTCTCTCAAAATATTTTTGATTTTTATGAAGGGAATACTGGTTCTTCCGTATTTTCTGTTGGCGCTTTTCATGTAACTGATCTAGTTCGAGACCTCTCTGATCGGTTTAATGTAATTGTTATAACTCCAAGGAGTTTAGATGTTGTAAATTCGGTTGAGCATCCAACTGCTACTTATTCCTTGGATGATTATAAGAATTATTTAATAAATAGTCATGCAGCAAGGTGTGGTTTGAGTCAATTAAGACCAAGTAGTAGGCTGTAATTATTGCCCTGCAACTACTTTTGCTGCACGCATTACTTTACCGTTGAAGGTGTATCCCTTTTCGAGTGTTTCGACTATTTGGTCTGTTTCTCCTGGTGCTGTAGTAACTACTTCGTGTAGGTTTGGGTTGATTGGGCCTGTTGTTGGGATTTCTTCAAGTCCGCTTGCGCTTAAGAGTCCTTCGAATTGAGTTTTTACATTTTGAACGCCTTTCACCCAGTCGTTATCTTTTAGGTCTTCTGGTACATGTGCGAAGGCTCGGCTTAGGTTATCTACTACTGGCAGAAGTTCTGTGAGAACTGTGATTTTACCCATAGCCATTAGTTGAGTTCTTTCTTCAGCTGCTTGTCGCTTGAAGTTTGCAAGGTCAGCCATTGCACGTTTTGCAACGTTAGTCATGTCTTCGAGTTGTTGTTCTGGTGTTTTTTCTTCGTTATTCATTTGTTTCTGAATTAATTAGATTTAATACTTCTTGTAAAATTACTGAATTGTAAGGGTAGTTCATTCTTTTCGGACCAAGTATACCGATAAATCCTTCATAGTCATCTATTTTGTACCTTCCGATTAGCATTGCGCAACTTTGGATTTGTTCGAGAAGATTTTCTTGTCCTATAAATATCTCAAGTTGGTCGCTAATGTCTAGTGAACTTAGAATTTGTAGAAAGTTGTCATTGTTTTCGAGTACTTCTACTACTTGGCTTGCTTGCATTGGGTCAGAAAGGAATTCTGGCTTTTTGAGTACGTTTGATAGCCCAAGGTAGAATGTTCGGCTTTCAGGTAGTGTTGCGAATCCTACGTTTGTAGTTGCGTTAGATAGGATTGAAACTGCTTCTTGTACTTTTCTTTTAAGTTTATTTTTCTTGAATTGATTTTGGATGTCGAGAATTGTGTCTTTGGCTTGTTCTTTTACTTTTTCGAAGTCCATTATGTCGTTTACGAAAACTCTGTATCCAAGATCTGTTGGAATTCTACCTGCTGATGTATGAGGTTGGGTGATTAGTCCTTCTTTTTCGAGCTTTGCCATTTCGTTTCTTACAGTGGCTGCGCTTACATCGAAGTTATAGCTAACGAGGATTGTTTTAGATCCAACAGGTTGGGCTGTTTGAATGAATTCGTTAATTATTGCCTGTAATATAAGTTTTTGTCTGTTTTTCATAGTTTTGTTAGTTCGCTGAAGATATTATCTTATAGCTGGAAATTTCTCAATTATCAAGATTGCTGTTGACTAAGATTTTATGAGTCTGTATAT